>JAGQPK010001282.1 GCA_020426755.1 Planctomycetales bacterium | reverse complement strand
TAGTATGTCGACGAAGCGTTGCGTCGAACTAGTGTCACTGGGACGAGCAAGAGTGGCGCCCAGTACGCACGGTGATCTGTCGGTTTCAGCTTCCAACGCAAGAACCCAACAGCCAAGTAGAGAGTGTTTGAGCCGCCCTCGACCAGATCACTTCTCATCTTGCGGTACAACGTAGTCAACCGAGAAGTCAGCTCCGGTTCACTCAACTGGCATGCTAACTCGCCTTTTTCCAATGCCTGCCCCGCAAGCGTTTTGTCGAGATCTTGCTGAGCCCCCTGATGATGTAGCGCGATGTCTCGGGACACACGACGATAGCGATCGCTTAGCGAAATCAGCGGAATTCGTGCACCGCCGGCCAAGCGGTCTCTGAGCAATGAGATGTTTGGGCAGATGATCGGGATCGTCCCCTTCGTTGGCCGAAAGTTCAGGAGCCGATTGCGTAAAGAAAGATCGAGCAATTTGTGTTGCCAACGATCAACTCGACCCACCGTCGTCATTGGAACCTGCTCAAATTCGGCCTCCGCAGCAAGCCTGTAACCTGGGGTGGCTGGCAAGGACAACGGTCTAATCTCGTCCGTCTCGTGTTGCTCGGCACTTCGTAGACGATGAGTTGCCAGTGGCCGAATATTTAACGTCCGAGCGCGAGCTACATCGATTGCGGCGGTGAAACTCCCATCATTGGCAGGCGTCAGTGTCGCTCGTGCTGCTGAGATCGCTTCAAGAAATGACAAGGGTGGTCGATGAGTGACGAGTGTCGTTTCAAAAACGACCAACTCTTTGCCGTCGATTGCTTTCCTGATCTCCGTGCAATCATGTTCGACGAGCCGTACGAGTGTCTTGTCGATAAGCCAGACGCCAACGAAGCAATGCCCCTTTTGCATGAGCAAGACTGAGTTTAAGCCAACAGCTTCCAGTAGCGACGCAAACAGCACCGTCGTATCCAGACACGTTGCTAAACCATCATTCAACACCGTCGCTGCACGTCGTATCTTTTGCCCTACGTCTTCGAAACTGCTGGGTGGATTGGCATACGTAAGTGACCGTGCCGCGACTGCCGACCATAGCGACGCAGCCAGCATGTACGCGTGATTCGGATCGCTTGTCTGATAACCGTCGAGCGCGACCGCGTGGCCGTGCTGTTCTAAGAGTGCTGCCGCAGCTTTCAACACGGGCGCGATTGAAGGGTCGTTAGGTGTCACATATGCGGGCAATAGCCCACCCATCGCCTGCATCCCTCCCCACTCATCACGCGCGAGTACGCGCACCTCGTGCTTGAGTTCGGCAACCGTTTCCCCACGACACTGCAACTCGAGTGTCAGTACTGCGCGCTCTGCTTCATCAAGGCGATCGAGATATTCTCTATCGATGACGAGATCCAGATCGCGGACCTTCACCGACTTCCCGTTGCTGACTCGGTCGACGATCCACTGCTTCTCACGAACGAATGCCGGACTAGCCGACAAGGTCACGCTAATTTCAGCGTGGTCGGAGTCACCTGAGTTGATGACCTCGATTCGCTCGATTAGCGGCACCGCGTTTTGCCAAGCGGCGTAATTGAACACACTCGCGATTTCGCAGGATAGGTCCAGCCGAATCAACTCGCTCGTTTGTCGATCCGTGGAGAG
>JAGQPK010001281.1 GCA_020426755.1 Planctomycetales bacterium | reverse complement strand
CATAATGGCTTGATGAGCGTCTGAACGTTGCTGCATGCTTGTGGCTGCGACCGCGGGATCGAGATTCTTAAAGGTGTAATCCTTCTCGTCCTTGCCGGCCACTTCCAGACAGCGCACAAAACAATACTGCGAAACGGTATTCTCCAATCCATGGACAACCTGTGACTTCAGTGCATCGATGTCCGCGATCGCCTCGGTAACTAGGCAGGCGTCCGCGCCGTAACTGGTGCTGGTCGGCAACACGGCAACACATGGACGGCTGGGCGAAACGATCAGCGCGTCCATGTTTGTCATGCACACCGCGTCGCACTCGTTGGAGGTGAACATGTTGAGACAGCTATCGTAGCCGGCCTCTTTTAGCTCGATATCGACGCCGAATTCCTTTTCGATTTCACCCATTTCGCCTGCGGCGCCGTTGATCAGGCCCAGTTCGTCCGCCACACCAAACACCGACCAACTGGGATACTCACTCCACGATAGGCTAAAGGTCGGAGCCGCTGCCGCTCCACCCGACGCACCGCCGGCGGCGCCGCCAGTCGTGTCCTTGTTGCCGCCGCAAGCGGTCAGCACCAACAGCCCCAGGCTCAAGAACCAGCCGTATGTTTGTCGTTTCACGTTTTCGTTCCTCTTGCGAAAAATGTTCGTTGTTCTTGATCGCACAAAACGCGATCACTCAAATTCGTGTTCGTCGTAGGTGCGGCGAGTTAGTTCTTCCGTCTGTCGTTCGACTTCCCGCGCGACCTGCATTGACTGATCAAGTTCGTTGCGCAACCGCGCGAGCTCTTTACGATTTTTGTGCGTGGTAACCTCGTGGAATTTTTCCACTGTACGTCCCAAATGATCGACGGTGGTGCAGATTTCCTGAACCAACACGTCACGCTGCTGCAAAATGTTTTGTCGAGCCGAGCCCCGCATGGTCCGCGCCGTTTCCCAGAGTTCGTACGATTGCTCAAGTTGCTTCACGCACGTATGAAAAATCTCGTCGACGCCTTCCAAGACTCCATAGCTTGCCGAGCTAATCGTGGTCGGTTCTCCCGGCAGTTTATCTTTCATGCGTGAATGGAGCAGACGCAGCTCGTCCAAACAGGCCTGTGTCCGCGGATCGCGATCGCCGACTAAGCGCTTGCGCAAATCGGCCAGTGCCCGTTGTTGCTCGTGATTCTTTCGATCCAGAACCAAGTCGTAGGCACGCTGCGTTATCTTGTCGAGTCCCAGGATGAGTCGTGTCGCGAGCACGCCGACGCCAGTCAGCACTCCTGAAATCCCCAGGAATGTCAACGTCGAGTTACCGTCGACAGCCCAGGATCCGATAAGCGCAGTAATCCCCGCCGCCGCAGGCAACAGAGTGCCGGGGGACGCGAACACATCGAGGTACACCTTTTTCTTAACTTCATCCATCGCCGGTCAATTCGGAGCTTCACCCAGCACAAACGAGACCGAGATCTCACCGCTCGGGTCAGCGCCGATCGCGGAGATGCGGCTTTCATGGATGCCGTGCTCGATCAAATAAGCAGCCGCCGCACGCGCACGATTTTCGGCCAACTTCTTGTTCGCCTCAAGATCCCCTCGCTTTGATGCATTTCCGCGGACCAAGACATACGTTTGCGGCCAATCTTGCAGCGTCC
>JAGQPK010001280.1 GCA_020426755.1 Planctomycetales bacterium | reverse complement strand
CGTTGTACAACTTCAGCTTCTGCAACAGCGTCAGTGCCGCGTGCTTTGGTTCCTCCAGTCGCGTCAACACGGCCCACATCGCCGCCATCTCAATCGTGTGCGGCGCGATATGTTTGCCGTGCACGCTTTCCGTGTTGTAGTCCTTCTCGTAAATGTGAATTTCGTCGGCCAACCGGGTCACGTAGGGAATGTCGATTTTGACCGTACGATCGCGGAGCGCTTCCATGAACTCGTTGTTCTGCAACCGCCGATATTCGGGCTCGTTCGTATGCCCCAAAATGACTTCGTCAATATCGGTCTGCGGGAACTTCTTCGGCTTGACCTTATGTTCTTGACTCGCGCCCAACAGGTCGTACAAGAACGCCACGTCCAATTTCAGCACCTCGATAAACTCGAGAATCCCGCGATTGGCAATGTTGAACTCGCCGTCGAAATTGAATGCGCGCGGATCGCTGTCACTGCCGTATTCGGCGATCTTGCGGTAGTTGATGTCACCCGTCAGTTCGGTTGAGTCTTGGTTCTTTTCATCCTTGGGCTGGAACGTGCCGATGCCAATCCGATCTTGTTCGCTGAGCAACAAACGTTTGACGCGGACCTGATCGATGACCTTCGTCCAATCGCCGCCGAAGCGAGTCAATTGCTGAGCGTACAGGAAGCGGCAGTACGGGCAGAGATCGCCCTTGATGCGGACGGTATGCTTGCCGTGGGAATTCATCGCCCCAGCGTCGCCGCTGAGTCGTGCACTCACCTCGGCACGTAGCTCCATCGGAATCAAATGGAGCGGTTCCTCGTGCATTGGGCACCATTGCACAGCGCCCGTATCTTCATCTATCCAGCCCAGCGTGTATAACGCGCCGGCGTCGCTGGCAGTGTATCGTTCCAATCCATGCTTGATGAGCCGCGCAATGGTGCTCTTGCTGCTGCCGACCGGCCCGTGCAGCAGCAACACGCGTTTCTCGATGCCGTATCCGGCAGCGGCGCTCTTGAGCGCATTGACAAGTAATTCAATCGAGCGGTCCAATCCGTACACCGCGTCGCGACCATCGTGATCCGGATCGTCGAAGAAGCGATAGTGCTGGTGACGCTCGCGGTTCGTTTCGCGGACCTCCACCCCGTATGACATGATCATGTCATAGATACGCTGAAAGGCATTGCGAGTCACACGGGGATCGGCCGTCACGAGCTCCAGGTAGTCCGAGAAGCTCCCTACCCAGTGTTCGCGTTGGAACCGATTCAGGTTCTGTCGTTCCGCCACTATCGACAAGATCTCGCGCCCAGCACTCATGTGGACTCTCCCCGGGATAGGATCGTTTCACAAACTTCGACGCACATCTCAACCGCGCTTTGCCGCACGATCCTGCTGCAACACAATCTTCCTCTGCGATTGGCGTTCCCATCAGCGCAGCAAGCCAACGTTCCTTGGACGCATTCAGCGGCGAGGCAATCACTGTACGAGCAATGAAGTTCTGCTACGTCTCCATGACGTTAGGATCAGAACGCTCGTCCAGTCGAGAGCACCCGCAAGGAAAAGAGGCCGCGGGCCGACAAGAAATTGGGAAAGATCGTGCGGACAAGGAGCAGGCAACGATGGACCTAAGACGCGCGAAACGCAAAGCGTTTTTGATCG
>JAGQPK010000127.1 GCA_020426755.1 Planctomycetales bacterium | reverse complement strand
ACCATTTCGCGGCCACAAAACTCAACTTTATGAAGGCGGCATCCGTTCGCCACTCATTGCTTGGGGGCCTGGCATCGTCAAGCAGCATGGGCACGTTGATCGAGATTCGGTGTTTGCCGCGATCGATCTTGTGCCGACTTTGCTGACGCTGACCGAAACTCCACTTGAGCTAAACGTCGTCTACGATGGCGAGCCGCTGGTTGCCACAATTCTTGGTGAAGGTGGCTCGCGCCAAGCACCGCTCATGTTTCGCCGACCGCCGGATCGAGACACATTCTACGGTGTCGCCGATTTACCCGACTTGGCAATTCGTGCCGGCAAATGGAAGCTACTGTGCGAGTACGATGGAAGTCAGGCCGAACTCTATGACTTGGCCACTGATGCTGGCGAGAAGCATGATGTCTCGCGCGACCATTCGGCCATTGTCCAAGAGTTGACCGAACAAGTGCTCGCATGGCACCGATCGCTGCCGCCCGATGCGGGCGAAGACTATCGCGAGGCCGCGGAATAACGAATCGCCGTGGCAAACGTCGGTGAAGGTCGACGTTTGCGCACGGCGAGCTCGAAACGGGGGATATCACTGTTTGCGACTAGACCAGGCCCAACAGGTCGAGCAACGCAATGTCGCGAGCTTTCCCGTCCGCTTCGACCTTCTGCGAGTCTTGAGAATGTTTCGTAATGTCGTCTACTGAATCAACCGCGGCTGCGACTTCGAACGTTGTGACGTTTTCTAAGGCAGCGACGGCGCCGACGGACGTCTGATAGCTCACGGCACTCAGGACGAAAACGAAGTCGCTTTCATCAAAGTAACCGTCGCCGTTCCAATCGCCCTCAAACCAGGACGCCGATTCACTAGTTCGATACTTGCCGGCCTGTAGTACCGACACGAGGTCTCGCGAGCTGAAAAAACCATCTCCGTTGACATCGCCCGGGACGTGACTCATGAGCAAGTCATCTTGAGTGATTCGTACTGTTGCATCCCACCCAGAGTCTGGATGCTGAACGTTCACGAATGCCTCACCGGCCACTAACGGGTTGAAGTAGAGTCCCGTTGGTTCAGCGCCGAGAGTCGAAACACTGGCCCAGCGACCCATGATGTCTGCGCGTCCGTCTCCGTTGTCATCACGTGTGGCCCAAATGTCACCGTTCGGATTGTCTTCCACGAGATAGACGTTGCCATCGAGGTCGATTGCGATGTTATCAACGCTCTCAAACTCACTGCCAACACGTCGACCGGTCGCGGCGTTGATCGTATCGGGCGTAACAAAGTTGCGCACGACAGGTTGGTCACCCAATGCAATCGAGATCACCCGGGGTCCATCAAGTTGTCGGAGTCCCGAATTCCCAGATGATCCGCCGCGACCGGTTATGGCCACATACAAAGTCTCACTATTGTCTGTTTGCATCCCAACGGCTAGATCTTCTGGACGCCAATACTGGGTGGCATTCATCGCATCTGCTGCTGCTTGCGCGTTGGTTTGCACGAGGGTGCGGTCGAGGGGCACCCATTCGGCTCGTCCCAACCGTTCGGAGTTGGCTTGATACGAACCGTCTTCATTGAGGCTGGTCCCGCCGTTAACTACCTTCAGTGCGTAGAGTTGTCCGCTGGCGAGAGCGTCCGGTGTGTTTGGCGCGTCTGACACGAACTTATAAATCGAACCACGCGAAAACTCGTGCACGATATACAAGTTGCCCTCGGCGTCAAACTGCATCCCTTCATGTGCCAGTGATCCAACGGCCGGTCGCACAATCGTCTGCGGTCGTAGCGACGGATCGGCATCATTGGGGTCGCCGAGCGGATTGATGATCTCGTACAACAACCCGGACACGGCTGTCGTAGGTGCGTCGGGATCGTCAGGGTTTGCAACGGGAAAGTCAGGATCTTGGAACGTCTGAGCGGTGCGCTCTTCGCCGGTGATTAAGGTTCCCCATGGCGTCCAAGTCATGCCATCGAAGGATTCGTAGTCACCACGCTGTGATATCAGCGTGACGTCGCCAGTTTGTAGATCAAGTCGCGAGACTCCTGCACCGTCTGCTGGCGGAGCGAATTCATCGGACCGGCGAACTTCATGAGCAGTGAACAGATACCTGCCGGCATCGGTTCCGGTTGCGTTGATGGTGATCATGTCGAGATTGCGACCGTTAAGCACTGCCGTATCGCGGCCGTTCTGAACCACGGATTGTGACCAACCTTCTGCAAGATCGAGGGGAGCAATCAGTTCTCGGTCACTTTCCATTGGCTCAGCGGCCGCAGATACGGGCAGCGGTAGGAACGGCAACTGTTCAGTATCGATCGGGACGAAACGAACGATCTGATCATTGCCGCTGTTCGGATGCTGCACGTTTACGTACAAAGCGTCTGGCTCGACTGGATTAAAATAGATACCCGTTGGTTCTGCACCGTCAGTGGACAGCGTTGCGAATCGTCCCAGGCGATCAGCAATGCCGTCCTGGTTCAGGTCGACTGCGGTCCAGATATCACTTCCGACGGAGACGCTACCCGGATCTTCGGTGATAAAGACTCGGCCGTTTGAGTCGATTGCGACGTTGTCAGGGCTCGAGAACTCTGCGCCGACGAGATTTGATGTTGCTGAGTTCATCGTGATCCCGCTGACAAAGTTGCGTACGACCGGGCGATCGTAATCACTTAGGTCAATTCCTAACACTCGATCTTCACCGGTGATTGCCACGTAGAGCGTGCTGCCAGACACTTCGATATCCTCGGGGCGACTGTACGTCGTGGCTTTGTTGAGCGTAACGAGTCGGGCCGTTTGTCTGGCATCAATGGCGGCGAGATTACCGGGCAATGGCGTCCACTGACCGACACCCGTTCGATCGCCGTCAGGTTTAACGACCTGCAGAACAGCAAGAGTGCCGGAAGCTAGATCTCCATAATTGTCCGGTGTGAATCGATAGATGCTACCTGATGCAAACTCATCGATCACATAGACATTTCCAGCCGCATCCAAGGCGATGCCCTCGTGCGACAGGGCCCCTAAGGCGGGTCGCACGGTCAGATTTGCGTATGCGTTGCGAGCGGCGACGCCCAGGTCAGCCTGGTCCGTAAAGAAACCATCCATGCCGGAGTGCAACATGGTAATCAATTCGTCGAACATGCCATTCGACAGGGGGTGTGTGGTGTTCGCAGGGAGAAATACGTCTTCAGCGCGAAACGTGTAGGGATGTACAGCAAGTCCTGCTGCGTGAGCATTCTTGACGAAGCTAGTTTCACCAGCCAGCGTGAGATTGTTGCCGCTTCGTCGATTGATGAAATAGTTTTTCTCTGGACCTACGCCGTCTGCATAGGTCGAGATTTCTGCCAGGCCGCTGGGCGTTGCCATCGTGTCGTATCGCAATGAACTGCCAGCAGCGACTGCATCGTAAGGCTGTCCTTCCAACCACAACAGTTGCACAAGGGGTACATCTGTCATCGTATTGAGATCTTTTAAGTTGGATACTTCAAACGATTGGATGAATACCGGCGCATCGGCGGAGTTATATCCCGCGGCATCTAAAGCGGCCACAAGTGGCTCTTCAAGAGAGAGGCCAATGGAATCAAAATACGATGGATGCTTCGTTTCGGGATACAACCCAATCGTACGGCCAGTTTCGACTTGCTTGGCCGTTACCAGGTTGATGATCTCTTGGAACGTGGGTATCTGAAACTGGCCGTCATATTGCGCATTTTCGGGGCGTACATCCGGCAACCGTTCTGTGGCGCGAAGTGTTTTGAGCTCCACCATCGTGAAGTCTTCTGTAAACCAGCCAGTAATCTCAACGCCGTCGATCACTTTTGTCGTCTTGCGATCGGCGAATTCAGGATGTTCGGCGACGTCAGTCGTGGACGTGATGTCGTTCTCATGTCGCGCGACGAGCACGCCGTCTTTTGTAGAAACTAAGTCGGGTTCGATGAAGTCGGCGCCGAGATCGATGGCGAGTGCGTACGATGCGAGTGTGTGTTCGGGACGATAGCCGCTCGCCCCGCGGTGCCCGATGACAATCGGCGCCCCGTCTGCTACAAACTCGGTTGATAGGTCTTCGGGGAACGGATCGATTTCGTAGACGAGGCCACCTAACGCTGCGTGGTCGGGATCGGACATGGACGATGGGCTGACCTCCTCGGCTGCTAACAGAGTACCCCACGGAGTCCAAACAATGCCATCGAAACGCTCGAGGTCGGGTCGTTGCGCAATCACGGCGGTATTGCCTGTCCAGAGATCTGTTCGACTGACGCCTGCATACGACGTCGTTTCGTGCGTTGTGAATAAGTACCTGCCCACGTCGGTGTGGTCGCGCACGATCGTTTCGTTTACAGTGCTCATGTCCGGCCATGACAGCAGTTGTGAATCGTCGAAACGGCTCTGCACGACTTCCGCGCGAAATCCGTCGGCGACCGCAAATGCTGTGCTCTCGGCGATTGAATTCAACGCGACGGATACTGCGACTGGGGCGAATCCGAGGTCCGACGCCATCAATAAACGATTCTCTAGCGAATCGATGTGTAGGTCTTTTCTGAGCTTCTTGCACAACGCCTTCTTCCTTCGATCGAGCATACTCAAGTTCTCCTTTGAGTGTGATGTGTCGCTCGATTTAGCTTCCTGTTAGGCACGGGCTATTAGACTTATGATTGTTAGCGTGTGATGTGCAACCGACGAAATCTTCTTAAGGCTTTGAGAATCGATGATTCACTCCGGAGAGTTGCGAGACAGAACGCCCGTCGCTACCGCTGCAAGCCCGTCACCGTATGCAGTAGTGGGATTTTGGCGAAATCCGTTCGGTGAACTAACACGGGACGAACGTGTTCGTTTGGCCGTCGTTGAGGCCGGCCCACTGTTGCACTACTTGCACACCACGAAGACCGTTACACCGGCACGAGTTCCTGCTCTCCAGTTTCTGGGAGACTGTGGGTATGGCAAGACGACAAATCTGTTGGTGCTGGAGTCGCTTTTGCCGGGCGCGCGACGTGTTTACTATCCAGAAACTGGGCCCCGACCGAAGTTGCCGCTTGATTCACCCGTGCTTATCGTCGACGAAGCACAACGCATGGGGTGGTGGCGACGTCGAGAGATGCTGAAATACCATGGCCCGCTTGTCATAGGTACCCACAAAGATTTAACCGCTTGTTTAGTCCAGAATGGGTTTGCAGTATGGACAATCGATGTCGCGCAGTCTAAACCTTCCCATGTAGTCGCTGATGCGCTGAATCGACGTATCGCTGCGAGCTTGCTTGATGTGGAAACGTTACCGACATATCGCATCGAGGACGCCTTGGCGGGGCGTCTCAATGAACGATTTTCCGGTAACCTGCGGCGCATGGAAGCGTTCTTGTACGATGCGTTTCAATCTTATGTAAGTGAGAGTTCTGCATGGCCGCCTGTCGTGTGACGATCGAACTTGACGACCCGGGCAAGGTTTACTCCGATGGCGACGTTGTGACCGGGCATGTTGTGGTTGTGAGCAACAAGGATGTGACTTGCAACGGGTTGATTGCCAATACCGAATGGGCGACTCACGGTCGCGGCAACGTTGACCGTGGAGAGGTTGAACAGGCCGAGTTGTTTCGCGGCGAGTGGTCGGCCGGGCAAACGTACCGGTATCCGTTCCAACTACCGACGGCGGCTTGGCCACCCACTTATTACGGAAGCTACCTGAACGTTAGTCATTTGGTCAAAGCCCGCGCCAAGCTATCGTGGGCGCTGGACCCGGAAGGTAAGGCTGAGATTCGTGTCACTGCGAGCGATACTGCCGCGCAACTCGAACCGCCTCGCAATCAACAGACCGCCAAGGCAGGTTGGTTTCTGTCGGCGATAATCATACTCATCCTCGTCGGTGCGGTCGGAATGATCGTGATGACGGCAGTGTTTTGGCTGCCGCTCGTACTCATCGTCCTCGGCATACCCATGCTGATTGTCTGGTTCGTGCGTACTTGGCTGCCGCGGCTCTACACGGGCAAAGTGGAAATCCAGCTTGAACCACAGCCCGTTCGCGCGGGGGAAACGCTGCGCGGAACTGTGAGCTTCGGCTCCGCCAGGCGGTTTTCGATCAACGAAGTCCGCATCAGCATTGAATGCATTGAGCAGTGCGTTTCCGGCAGCGGCAGCAACAGCACGACTCATCGCACAACTGTCGTTACTCACGAGCAGCAACTACTTGGCCAGGCCGAGCTCCAAGCCGGCGAATCACAGTCGCTGGAGTTTGAGTTTGCCGTGCCAAACCACGCTCCGCCGTCGCTTGACCTGCGAGACAATGATGTGATCTGGCGCGCGGAGCTAACGATTGATATTCCCAGTTGGCCCGATCTAAAGCAGCGCCTCGACTTTGCTGTCGTACCAAGCAGCACGCCTGATTTGAGTGACAATACAATGGCAGAGGTGATGCAGTCGCGGAGCTGGCTCGATGAAGTTCTCGAGCAACTATCGCAGTCTGCCGACGATCCTGAACGGCTGCGGCTGGTACTGGACGCAATCGCTGAGAATGAGTTTGCGGTCAACTTGACGGTCGTCAATGACTACACTGAATATGAAGTCCCGGATCCGAACGACGCCTGGATGGAAGCCCTTGACGAACTCTCCGATGTCGATTTCGCCGTGAGGTTTGCTGCGAAGTCAGATGTTCCCGCCGAAGGCTCTTCCTGGCGCGGAACAATTCGGATTACGGGCTATTTAACCGAGGACAGTGTGGTAGTCGCGCAAGCATTGGCATCGCCGTAGGTTGTGTCTACGAAGGTATCAACACGGCTATCTAGCTACGTGGCACTTAAGCTGCCATCGAAACAAGTGCAGCGCGGGTCGTTTGCTTTGAGGCAGAAGTAGTTACCTAGTGCGATATCATCGTCGTTAACTTGTTCGCCGGTTGTACTCACTACGTGATAGCCAAATTCGCGCAAGAGTTGCACGACTTTGCCCGCCTGCGCCGTGATCTCGATCATGAGTGCAGTGCCATCCTGCGCTAAGAGCTTTCTTGCGCCACAAAGGACTTGATACTCAGCCCCTTCAACATCGATCTTCACGAACGACGGATGGTGACCCGCCCGTTCAATTTCGTCATCCAGTGTCGTGCATTGCACCTGCACCGCGTGTGTCTGAGTCATCTGACCGAGTCGCTGACAGTTGTTCTGAAAGGATTGGTAGTCGCTGAGTAGTGAGTTGTTTTGACCGGAGAGTTGTTCTTCGTACAAGGCGACCACACCGGCTCGATCGCTCACTGCCTTCTCAATCAGATCAATGTTTCGCAATGGCTGCACGTTCGAGCGCAGATAGGGCAGGTTATTGGAGCCCGGTTCGAACACCAGCACGCGACCGCCTGCACCGACCAAATGCGATAGTAGCTGTGATACGTAGCCAATATGCCCGCCCACATCCAGCACGAAGTCACCAGGCCGTACCAACTGATGGATTCGCTGTAGCACGTCGCGCTCGCGGCTGCGGCCATGATACCAGTAGGAACGATGGCGGAATGAATGCAGTCGCAGTCTTGCGTCTGTCCAATGATGGCGAATTGAGATGTCTCCCGGATTGACGTAGTACAGGACTCTTGTTGCGGCGGCAGCGAGCAACTGGCGGCTTCGGCGTACGGGAGTAATCACGCTCTGAGCTCCTTGCTAGACCTGTTCGGCAATGCGGAGAATGATCGTTGTCGCGGACCGTACTTGTTATGTCCGCTCAGCACCATATCAATCTGTCTACGGTTTCTACTTGACCGGGTGGCAGGCAATCGGTCCACTAGAAGGAGGCTCAGCCTCAACCGCCCAGCGTTCGTTGGTCCGTATATCATGAGATGCCGCGCGCGGACTCTCCTACAGATTGATACGTGTGATTTTCATGACGAACAGACGTGCCATCATTTTCCCATTGGTCGTCTGTCTGACAGGTTTGGCCGTCGCCTTACTGCGAACGTCGAGCAACAAACTGGCTGCCGACGTGACGTTCGAAACGCTCGATATCAACGGCACGCCCCGCGAGTATCGACTCGTGTTTCCTCATGCGTTGCGCGGCCAAGATCAACTTCCGTTGGTTGTGGCACTCCACGGTGCGATTGACCGAACGGAGGAGATGGCGGCTCACACTGGGTTTGATCAAGTCGCCGTCGATAAGGGTTTTGTCTTGGCCTACCTGCAGGGGCGCAATCTCAACTGGCCTCCAGAAATCCCAGACGTCAATCCCGATGTGATGGTGCCGGATTTAGAGTTCTTCGAAACCTTTTGTGATCACATGGTGAAACGAAACGGCGTGGATGCGCGTCGCATCTATGTGTTTGGTGTATCACAGGGCGGTGCGATGGCGAATGTGCTAACAGCTTTTTGTAGCCATCGGATCGCGGCGACTATTTGCAACTGCGGTTGGTTGCCGGAACCGTTGGGGCAGACGCCACTACCGACAACCTACAAGTGCCCGATGTTGTTCGTCGTCGGTGACAAAGACAATCAGGTTTCACCCACCAGCACCCGCGCCGCATGTGACGCTTTCGAGGCAGCGGGGCACCCGGTCCAATTTCTGGTGATCCCGAATCACGGTCATGGTTGGCCGAATCACCTGGGGATCAACGACACTGCTTGGGACTTCTTATCGCAGCATCGTCAACCTGCACCGTTGTAACGCCTTTCCTCGCTGCGTTATTATGTGCGACTCCAAGATGCTTCGCCAAACCTAGGTCGTTCGAACTGCTATGTGTCAAAAAGCTTTTCAGAAGCTAGTTCACCGCCGCCATGGTTTCGTGCGCCCCTTGAAACTGTCCTGTTGAAGAATCGAGTAACCTGTCGTTGTGAATGATCTTGTTGAACAAAAGCCGTGGCAGACGATCGCATCTGCCGTTGTGTTGACCGCCTTGGCCGCCGGAATGGGCTGGGGGATCCGGGGCCAGTATGGACATGAAACTGGCGCGATGATCGCGGGGACGCTCGCCTCGCTGACCCTCGTCTTGATTTATGTTCCCACTGCGCCATCGCTGTTTGCCGCCCGCGCTGCCGCGATGATGACGGTCGCCATCGGCATTGGAGGATCGATGACGTACGGCCAAACTATCGGTCTTACTCAAGACTCGAATTTAATTGGCAATCGCCACGCGCTCGGCTGGGGCATGCTCGGTTTGTTCATCAAAGGCGCCTTGTGGATCGGTTTTGGTGGAGCGTTCTTAGGAATGGGGCTGAGCGGCACGCGATACCGCATGCGAGAAGTTGTTGCGCTGTTGCTGGGGTTGGTCGCGTTGATGTATCTAGGGATCTGGATACTCAATTCACCCTATGACCCCCTTCACAAGTCACTCCCGAGATACTACTTCTCCGCTGATTGGTTCTGGAATCCGCATGGTGGAGACATCAAACCGCGCCGCGAAGTTTGGGGAGGCTACATGTGTGCGCTGACCGGCTTGTTTCTGTATGTCAGGTTCGTACGCCGCGATCGGCTCGCTGCCCGACTAACCCTCTTTGGCTTGATCGGTGGCGGCTTCGGTTTTGCTGGCGGACAGTGCCTGCAAGCGTTTCATGCCTGGCATCCCGAAGCGTTGAGTGACGGTTGGATCGGATCGTACACGCAATACTTCAATTGGTGGAACATGATGGAGACGACTTTCGGCGCGGTCTGGGGAGCGGCGATGGCGCTTGGCGTCGGTCTGAATTGCCATTTGATCACGGTGCCGACCGACGCCGAAGAGGTACGGTTCTCGGCGACAGGAGAAGTCGCACTGTGTGCACTGCACGTGGTTCTGTTGGTCACCAGTTCGTTCCTGGCCTTCGACGATGCGCCGGCTTGGTTTGATTTCTATTTGGAGTACGGTTTGGTCATGGCAATGTTACCGCTAATTGGGATCATCGGCGGACGCTATTGGCCGTATCTGTTGTTGCTGCCGATTGCTGCGATACCTAACTGTGGCAAGACGCTGGTCATGCTTAGCTACAATTCGGATCGTGTCCGGCCCGCTGTCGGTTGGTTAGCGTTGGTCGAGCTACCGATTGCCGTAGCGACAACGTTGTCGGCGTGGTTGATTGTCCAGAGCCTGCAGCAGCAGAGTGCGCGAAAGTTTGCCGCGATCGCACTATTGGCTACGACGGCGTTGTACTTCGGTGCCAACACGATGGTGTTTGACTATGCGTGGCCGTGGCGCGAATGGACGGGCCGTACACCGAATCAGTTACTGTTCTCGATCGCGGCAATTTCGCTCACGATACTGGCGGCCGCGAACCTGCGATCTCCTGTGCGCCGTCACGCATGATCAGCTAAATGACCGAGCGCAACAAGGGTCGGCTTCTCCCGAACATGAAGTTCGCCGAAAGGCGCCAGCCGCGGT
>JAGQPK010001279.1 GCA_020426755.1 Planctomycetales bacterium | reverse complement strand
ACGTCACTTTCGAGTTTCCTTCGAGGATTTGGTACCGGCAACGAAGTTCGCCGCTTTTGCGTTAGCCTCGGTTCTCGGCCGGAAACCGTGGCCAACGCCAAGACGGCGAATTCAAAGTGACGTTGTCCAGTTAGGCAAGCCGTTACCACTTGGTGACAGCTCAGGGAACCGTCCTGGGAAAGACGATGAGATTGGATCGCGAACATTGTGCGCCTCACCAATCACAGGATTTGGTCCCGCCAATTCCCAGCGCTGCGGACAAATTCGACTTCACGTTGAAGGAGATGTTTGACCTGGCATATGGTTCTCTGCGTAGGCAAACACGACGTAAACTGCGTGGCTTTCCCACCGTGCGACGTTGGGACGACACGGATGACGTCCTACAAACTGCGGCGATGAATCTCTGCCGACTCTTAAACGATCGTCGCCCGTCGTCATGGCGACACTTCTATGGGCTGGTGGGTCAGCAAATTTGCTGGACCTTGCTTTCGCTGGCAAGGAAGTACGACGGCCCCAATGGCATCGGTGCTCGAACGCAGTCACTCGGCGACGAGGCGTTAGATCTGCTCATCGAATCGGCGGACACAACTCACCTGAGCGAAGAACCCGTCCAGCTGGCCGAATGGACCGAATTTCATCGCCGCGCCGGCGAACTGCCCACGACCGTGGCCGACGTCTTTCACCTCATCTGGTATCTCGATCTGACACAAATGGAGACCGCCGCAATGCTGGGTATCAGCGAGGTAACGGTGCGACGGCACTGGCGAACTGCCCGAATCGCGTTGGGCCGGTACTTCAATGGCAAGCACGCAGCCGAGCTGTAATCAACCGCGTCGCCACGACTGACTTGCAATTGAATCGCAAGTCTGGTTCGTGTTCATTCAGATCTTATGCCGGTCACAGCTAGACAACGAGCTGCAACAATAGGTCGAAAGCGACGGACGGGCTGAGGCTTCTTGATCGTCGCAGATCGCAGTCTTCGCACAAAACTGCGACCTGCGAGAAATCGCGGCTGCCGACAGCTGTTAAACTGTCGTCTCGCCTCCATGAACGCTGTTCCCGCCATTTGCCGTACAAACAACAAGCCGGAGTATCAGATATCGTGAGACCGAATCAGATCATCACGTTCGTCTTCATGGTCTTTCAACTGTTAGCGATTGCTGGAGCAGTACAGGCCCGGCCGCTGAAGGTCTTTATACTTGCCGGGCAGTCGAACATGGAGGGTCACGCGAGAGTCGAGACGTTCGACTACATCGAGGATGATCCGTCGACGGCCCCGCTGCTCAAACGGATGCGAGCAACGGATGGCCAACCGGCGATCTGCGATCACGTGTGGATTTCCTATTACACGGGCGCTGGTGAGGCAAATGGCGAGGGCCACGGAAAGCTCACTGCGGGGTACGGAGCCAGGCAGACACCAAACGAGGCCAATGGCAAAATTGGTCCCGAGTTCACGTTCGGCCTAACGCTTGATGCGGCCCTTACGGAGCCGATATTGCTGATCAAGACTGCGTGGGGTGGGAAGTCGTTACATACCGACTTTCGTCCGCCGAGTGCCGGCCCGTATGTTCTGAATGAGGTTCAGAAGAAACTCTATTATGGCCCCAAAGCGCACGGCGTCCCTGATGACA
>JAGQPK010001278.1 GCA_020426755.1 Planctomycetales bacterium | reverse complement strand
CAATTGATCTTGCGATTTCGAAATCTTGTTGGTCGGGCATTGCGCCTAGCTTTCCCCGCGCCCGCATCACTCGCAGCGAGAACGCAGCAAGCGCGACGACGGCAGCGCCGGCCACGCCGCGGAGGGAACGGGGTGCGTCATGAGCGATCTCGAACTTCCACCACAGATCATGCTGATACTCGACGTGCTTAAAGGCGAACAGCATCAACCACACTGTGCAAGCCAAGACGCCGATAATCGCCATCATCCATCGTGGCGTGAAGCGTTCGGTCAACATTGCCCCCTTGCGATAGAAGTGTTGGCGACACGGCAAGAAGACGGCGAGCATCGTGGCTAAGATAGTCGCTTCCTCCCAGTCGAATCCCTTAAGGATCGAGGTGATCACGCCACCCACGAGTAACGCAATCGTCAGATAGTACGCCGATTCAACACGACGCTGTAGACTGCGCGCTAGAATCAACAGCAACATGCCAATCACGCTGCCGGCAAAATGGGATAGCTCAATAACCGGCAATGGCATGGCTCGACGAAGTAGTTCGGTACGACCAGCAGCCGGTGGCGTCGCACCAGAAAACAGCAGGATTACGCCCGCAAGAAACACACTGAATGCCATAACACGCGGCGCGATGGGAGCTGTCCACGTGCGCAGCGACGCAAACGCTCGACGCGCCGTGTGATGGTGGGCAAGTAGCTCACTCACGCCCAAAAGTACGACGCCAGTGGATAAGGGCACAAGGTAGTAGATCAATCGAAACGCCAGCAACGCTCCTACAACCGCCGGTGGTTCGGTAGGCTGCAGGAGCGCCAACATGATGATTTCGAAAACGCCGACGCCGCCGGGGACTTGAGAGATGACAGAGGTGACCAGTGCGAGTAAATACACCGTAAGAAACTGCCAATACGGCAAGCTTACGGAATCGGGTAGCAACACGTAGAGGACACCGCAGGCCAACAGCAGGTCAATCGTGCTGACAAACAGTTGGAGCAGTGACAGGCGAATGTCAGGCGGAGTGAAGTCCCAACTGCGGACTGAGATGACGCGACGCTTGCGGGCACAGATCGCCAGGTAGCTGATGGCGATGCCTGCGAAAATCAGGCCCAGCGGTCGGGTCGAGTGGAGCGGCAGATGCAGAGATCGCGGGACGTCAATGGGGCTCGTAAGGAACGTCAATCCTGCCAACGCGGCAACGCCGATCCAGAACGACACGTTGATAAAAACGACAAGGCGAACGATGCTGTTGAGCGATATTCCTGCAGCGGAATACAGTCGGTAACGGACTGTCGAGCCACTCAGTAATGTGCCAAAACTGTTGCCAACGGCGAACGCAATGAATGAGCCGAACGCCGCTTGGGCCAGCTTCACACGCTCGCCCACATATCGCAATCCGAGCATGTCGTAGATGGTCAGCGACAAGTAGTTGGCAATGGTCAAGCAAACCGCTAAAACCAGCTGCGCAGGACGGATGTCATGCAAGCCTTCGCGGAAATCGTTCCAATGGAACTGTTTTAGCTCAGAGTGCAGCAAGAACAACGCGGTAAGCAGCAACAGTAACGCCAGCAAAGGACCGAAACGCCGCGCGACTCTCGAGAGCATATTGACCTCATACGTCTCACTTGGTCTTCAGGACCACGGC
>JAGQPK010001277.1 GCA_020426755.1 Planctomycetales bacterium | reverse complement strand
GCCAGGGCTCACTCATAGCCTCGCGGTCGTAGGTTCGAATCCTGCCCCCGCCACTTAAAAAAACCCCACGGTAGCTCAACGATGCGACCGTGGGGTTTTTCTATTGGGTCTCCTTGACCATCGCCTTAGTTGAACCGCGAAATGAGCGAAAGACGCGAAAACAGGCAGGCCGAGGGCGAGTGCCCTGTCGTAACGGCAAACTGCCTGCGGATTGTGACGAACTACTGGCAGCAGCTAGTTCGCCGAAAGGCGTTGGCCGCGGTTCTTGAGCATTTGACGCATTGGCTCCGGGGCAGGAGCCGGCGCTATCGCGTTGCGGCGAACTGCTCGGTGGTCACGGCGTACCTGCACGTTAATGTCGAATCCCAACGCTACGGCGAACTCGTCGAACGCTTCGGCAAAGTAACCGCCGTGTCCATCAGCGGCAAAGGATTAGATCAGCCAGACTCCTGCGAGTCATTCGTCATCCCAGACTTTGACGTCGTCGTACTTTATCCAGGCCAACCAGTGCTCATGCTACGTCCAGCGTAAACACGGTCAACGCCAACGGCATGCGAGGCCACCGCAATCGAACGACACAGCGACAAGCCGTCTCGCGTACTTTTTCGCACCTTTTGCATATTTCGCGGTTACGTTGTGTCAGTTGGCGATCGACAGCGTCGGGCTGCGTTACGAGATCGATCGCTACGACGCTCTATCGCCGATCACTCATCACGCAGGACATTTTTGAACGCCTTCGACAGAAATTGCCCAAATGGTAGAAATCATGTGGGAGCCACTCTACCGAGACAGGATGTGATGCTTCCAGCGCGATCTGGCTCGTCCCTGATCGGAGTCATACATCTTACTTTCGAACTGAGCTTAATCTGCGTTAGAATGCCAACGTGGATAACCAACCACGTTTGATCCTGCGAATACCCATCGTTCAAGGAGGACACCATGCCGAGATCTTGTCAGTCGATCTTCCTTATCGCACTGACGCTCGCGTGCGCAATCGTCGGCTCGCGTGCCGTCGCACAAGATTTGGAACCAGAGGTAGCTCAGTCGATTGAGCCACAATTCGCGAATACCTACACGGTTGGCAACCTGCCAGTTTGGCGAATCCAAGACGATCAGCGGATCTTTGACCCAACGGTTCTGATTGCTCATCTAAGAAACTACGTCGCTGCAGAAACTCACATCATCCCAGCAGCTGAGCATCAAGCGATCGTCGTGGTCGCATCGAAGTCCGAGCATGACGTTGTACATCGCGCGCTCGCACCGCTAACGGCATTCAGTGGCGATGCGGCCATTTCCCTGCAGAACAAGATGCTGAACGCGAAGGTCTCTACGCAGAAAGTGCTGATCTTCGTGGCAGATCCCAGCTCTTTGGTCGTCAAGCGATTCTTCGACCTGCAGTTTTCCAGCGAACATCGACGACTCGAGGATTCACTGCGAAACTATGTCATCCAGTGCATCTCAGCACAACACAGAGATCTACTGACGAAACTGGGCATCGACATTCCGCTTGGCCAAGACGCAACGCTCGCAGTACTAAACGACGCAGCTGGAATTTCCGCGCAAACGACCTTTGCATATTTTGACTCGCATGCACATGGCTTAGAGGCTGCGCTCGCCGACTTCCTCGAGTCGCAT
>JAGQPK010001276.1 GCA_020426755.1 Planctomycetales bacterium | reverse complement strand
AATTTCAATACCGGTAGTCTGATCTACCTCGTCAAGGGACGAGCTGTCGACGTCGCTTTCCACCGCAGTCTCGGTCAAAACATGCGCTCCGGCGACCTGTCCGATCGATACGGACGGGGCCAAGTCATCAGCATCCTCCGCCTCCGCGGAGGCGTCCGAATATTCCGGCCGGTCCTGGTGGGCTGGAAAGTGATCCCATGGAACCGAACCTGGTTCCGGCAGGTCGTCAGCCGACCGATCTCCGACAGCAACGTCACTAACCCGGCGCAACGCGGGAACGGGCGTCGCGTGCCACTGGGCGGCCGGAAACTCCGAGGAACACGACGGACATTGGAGACGGGTTGCCGCTGGGTTGGCATCGCCGTCCGGTGCCCGGACCCATGTCTGGCAGACCGGGCACTTTCCGATGTCAATCATGACGAGCGGCTTTCTTCAAGATGAACTGCGGACGCTGTTAACGGCAACTGCCGCGCGTGCTTCCATCTTAATCAAACGAGCCGGATCGTGCGAAGAGTTCGTGAGACCGGTCAGCACGGTCGAACAGGGAGAATCTGCCGATTAGAACGACAAACCGGCTCGCAACATCCACGTGTTGTTGAGGCTAATGCGGTCGCTCGGCTCCACGACGTAATAGATCTCGCGATCGAACACATAACCGCCCTCAATGAAGCCGTACCAGCGATTCAGATTCTGCCATTCGATGCCCAAGAAGACGCGAATATCGTTCAGGTCTGCTCGTTCCGCGGCACCTGCATTCGGCGCCAGATCTCGACGAAATGTCCAAGAGCCGCCGCCATATTCGCCGCCTAGATACCACCAAACTTGCGAATTGCCGATCGTTGTCCAGTACGTCGCCAACTTCGGCGAGGGGAACAGAATATCCCAACGCGTTTGTGGATTGGGTTGCCAAAGAATGCCGGCCACAGGCAGCACTTTGATACGCGCCCGGTCGATGTAGGTCGCTCCCAATTTCGCCGCAATCGTCGGTGTGATGCGGACGACTCCGAGGCCCGTGCCCATCATACGCAGGCTGTGCGTCGTGAACGAATCGAAGTCGCTGTAGACACCACTACGAAAACTGACGTCCGCACTAAATTGATTATTGAATTCTGGTGCCCAGCCAAAATCCAGATAGGCACTGTATAGCTGCGCTGGGAGCGCCGGATTGCCGGGTCCGGATGGCCCGTCCAAAAAATCAAACGCGAATCCGGGTGTGACTCGCAACGGTCCGTTAGATCGCAGAAAGTGGGGAAAGAATGCAGTCGTGCTAACTTCGACTTCGTTGATTTCCAATTCGTTGCCTTCGGCACCAGGCAGCCACGTGTAACGGAATCCCGTGTCCTGGAACAGCCGTCGAAAAGGCGGTCCGTAGCTGCCGGAGCCATATGGGGTTGTGCCGTAAGGCGACGCGGCATACGGGTTGGCACCGTATGGATTCGCCGGGGCCGCCCCGTAGGGTGCGTTGTAGGGGGCTGCATAAGGGGCGCCATACGGTGCATACGGTGTGGTGCCACCCGTAATGCCAGGCGCCGGCCAAGTTGGCGGTGCTGGAGCGGTCGGCAGATAGGGCGGTGTCGAGCCGTATGGCGTCGCTCCGACTGGAGCACCGAAACTCGGTTGAGCAAATCCGACGCCG
>JAGQPK010001275.1 GCA_020426755.1 Planctomycetales bacterium | reverse complement strand
CTGTACGAGGGCTTCAATGTCGCGTTGCCGTTTGTGACCCAGACGCCGTTATACGCGGCAGCAGTTGTGCGTTCGTACGGGTGGTTGTTGCTCTTGGCGGTCGTGGCGATCATCGCCGTTCTGGGGTATTTGCGACAGAAGTTCAACTGGCTCCACGTGCATCGCTGGGATGACGTCGCGCTGATTGGCACCAGCCAACGCTTGTCGGCCTATGTGCAGTTGGCTCGTTGTGTTGCGACGTTGATTGAAAGTGGATCATCCACGCGCGAAGCATTGTTCTGGTCGCTGACGACCATCCCGCAACACGGCGTGCGTCGCGCCATTACTAAGTTCCTGCAAAACGGAATGGCACAACCTGGCGCGGACTTCGCACGTTCACGCCAGTTGCCGGCGACTTTCGTTTATGCGTTGCTGGATGCCAACGGTTCGTCGTCGGGTCGAGCGGAATTGCTGCGTTCGATGGCGAATCTGTACGAACGACGCTTGCGTCGTCGGGAGTTGGTCGTAGGCGGTGTGTGGGAATTCGCCTCGATCGTTTTGCTGGCGCTTTTTGTGGCAATTGTCGCTGTCGGGGTGTTTGCTCCGTTGGTTTCGCTCATTTCAAGCCTGTCGGGTTAGCATGACCACAAGACCCATATTTCATTGGTTGAGCAATTGGTTTCTCAGGCCACAGCGACACGCTGCGACCGGTTTCATTCGCCTGTTGGCAGTTGCCGCAAATCATCAACTCGAGTTGGTGCCGATGGTGCGTGCCTTTGCCCAAGACCAGTCCGCTTCATACGCTTGGCGGCTGGAACGGTTTTGTCAGCTACATGAGTCGGGAGTCGCCATCGTCGACGCCATCGAGCAGATTCCAGCACTCGTGCCTGACGAAGCGATATTGATGTTGCGTTGTGGCACGCAGCTGGGCACTCTGCCGGCGTCGCTGAATGAGTTGGTGGCAGCCTACGATCGAGAAGACACTCGCTCGCACCGGGCCATGGTCACAATGATTGCCTATTTGACGATCATCGTGATCTGGGGCGTACCATTAATTGCCTTCATCGCGATCAAGATCGCTCCCCTGGTGACCCAAATCTTGAAG
Source organism: Planctomycetales bacterium (assembly GCA_020426755.1). Taxonomy (GTDB): domain Bacteria; phylum Planctomycetota; class Planctomycetia; order Pirellulales; family Pirellulaceae; genus JAGQPK01. The sequence continues at coordinate 553 of JAGQPK010001275.1, read as the reverse complement.
GACATCTCCACGCAACCCGCAGAGTGGCGGCACCCCTTGTACGTTGCCATCGTTGACTTGCCGCGCATTCTGCCATACCTGCTGTTGGTCTTAACGTTACTTGGTTGGTCATACTGGAACGGACGGCTGCAACGTTCCGCTACACGCGGCTGGCTGTCACGACTGCTGCGTCCATTCAGCCGTCGGCATGTGACGGAACTGTTGCGTGAGTTGCATGTCGCCACGTCGCGCGGACGACCGGCCGCCGGCGTGATCTCGAGCCTGGCACGTTACCATTACGACCCCGCCGTGCGCCAGCACTTGTTGTTCGCACGGAATGAAATCGAACACGGCGCCGAAATGTGGTCGACGCTCGGTAAAGCCGGTCTGCTCGGTACTCGCGACGTCCGTTTGCTCACCGTTGCCCCACAACGCACTTGGCCGTGGTTGTTGCCGACGATGGCCGATCAGCAGCAGGGCAAAAGACGGATGTTCTTGGCTTGGCTTGCCGAACTGGCTTTGCCGGTCACGGTGATCGCCTGGGGCATCGTGGTGTTCTCCGTCGCCTGGTCGA
>JAGQPK010001274.1 GCA_020426755.1 Planctomycetales bacterium | reverse complement strand
TAGCCGATCGCTTGTACGAGATGACTCTTGCCAGTGCCGGGCGGTGAGCACAGCAGCACGTCACGTCGCTGCTTGATGAACTTGCCGCTGGCCAGATCATACATTTGGCTACGTTGGATACGCGGATTGAATCTCCAGTCAAAGTCCTCCAACGATTTCAAATCACGAAACTCGGCGCTCTTCACACGCCGCTGAAAGCGACGCTGGTCGCGAACCAGAAGTTCATCCTGCAGGATCAGCTCGAGAAACTCTTCATAAGTGAGCCGCGCTGCTTGAGCCTCCTGGAGTCGCACGTCTAGCGTCTCCAGCATCCCTGACAGTCGCAGTCGTAGTAGTTGGTTCTTCAATGAATCTTTCATGGCATCCTTGCTCACTCTGAAAGTTGACAGAAATGACGCCTCCGTAGACCGAAAGATTTCGAATCAGCGGGTGGTCGTCGAGAAACGAGAACTCTTGCTGCTTCGCTGCATCGTGCGCGATCAGCTGGCGTAACGACTTCAGCTTGTAGCACTGATTGGCATGAGCGGTGTCGCAAGCGGCTTCAATCTGGTGGCTGCGGTACTTGCTGGGTAAGCTCAACAATCCTTGCAGTACACGTGTTGCCTCGATGCCGCGTGCGGCGATGCAACCGAGTGACCAGGCATATGTTTTCGGACCGATAAGTTGTGTGCGGTTGAGCAACCAGTCGACACCTCTCTCAATGGAATTAATCTTCTGTGAAGCGATGTGCTCCTGCAACGTGCTGAAGCGACCGGGCAACTTGGCAGCGTGAGTGCAGATCAGCTTCATCTGTTCATCGTAGATCCGCACGAGGCGTGAATCCCAACGCACCCACAGTCGATGTCGCAGGTACTCAGGCGGAATGCTGTAGTACGCCTTGTCGACGGTGACGTGGCCATCGCGACCGGCCAGTCGTTGTGATTCTTCAAAGCAAGGGAAGCGATCCAGCGGCAGCGGTCGCAGGGCGGCGCGTTCACTCTCTTCAAAGGTCCTCCGAACTTGTCGACGTGTTGTGCCGTGAATGCGCGTGTCGGCGACCGTCGCTTCCCAATGCAGTAGAAACTCATTCTGCTCCGTCAGCGACTTAAACGTACGGCCCTTGAGTGCGTTCTCTTGCACGTAATCGACGCCGCGTTCAACCTTCCCCTTGTGTCGAGGTGTCCGCGGCTTGGTTGGCATGAGCACCGTGCCGTAGTGTTCGCAGAAGCTGCGCAGCTTGGGATTCACATCGGGATCGTACCAATCGGCACGTAGTACCGCTGCCTTCAAGTTGTCAGGCACGAGCGTCTGAGGGACACCTCCAAAATGGAGGAACGCATTCTCCAAGCATCGAATGAAGCACTCCGCCGTCTGCTTGAGCACGACTTCGCTATAAGCCTTGCGCGAATGGCTGAGCACCACACGAATGACATGAGTGCGTCGCTTGCGTCCATCCGCGTCGATGATCGGAGCACCTTGGCCGAAGTCGATCTGAGCTTCCTGTCCCGGTTCAACTTCCATCCGTCGAAAGGGAAGTGGACTGGCTTGGTTCAACTGCGCGACGTAGCGACGCACGCTGGAGTACTTCGCTTGAAAGCCGTGGTCCGAAACCAGGTCTTGAAAGATCCGCTGAGCCGAAAGCCCTTGTTCCAGCTTCTCCAGA
>JAGQPK010001273.1 GCA_020426755.1 Planctomycetales bacterium | reverse complement strand
GCTTTGTTGTTCGAGCGGACTGCCAGACGCGAGTTGCCGGTGTGGGTGCTCACGAAAGCTCGGGGCCTCCCATTGGCGTTGCCCAACAATTGCACTTAAAGCTACTCGACGACTGTTTTCGCCGGCGCATGCTGCTACAAGAAGGAACCTCGCCGCGCGCCCTGAGCAACGCGCTCGGAGCGCTGCTGATGGACCTTGACCTGGATTCGTCGTTACCGCTGCTGGCATTGGGCCATGACGGTGCAGACGGTCGCGTCGCACTCGTCGACGGGCGACCTCACGTGTTTTGGCCACAGCGTTTGAAGTCCGGCTATTCGGAATTCGCTCACGGCAATTTACGTGAGCTGGCCAAGGCACTCGACGGTGGATTTCGTCGGCCGGAAATGCTGGGCGAGAAGTCGGTTACGGTGCACCCTTTGGGCGGATGCGGCATGGGGGACACGCCGGACTTGGGCGTCGTAAACCATCTTGGACAAGTGTTCGATCCGCAAGCCGAGGCAGCGAGTCGTTACCCACGCGGTGACGCGGGGCCAGTACATCCGGGGCTCTATGTCGCCGACGGTGCGGTGCTGCCCACTTCGTTGGGTGTAAACCCATTCTTCACAATCGCTGCGCTGGCCGAACACATTGCGGCTGGCATCCAGGCAGATCCGCAGTGGTCAGCGATGTTTGCGTGAAGTTCATAGTACGTGCCTATGCCCGGCTCACTTGCACTATCAGATGCCTCGTCAACCTTCGTTGACACCATTGCGTCGTTTTGCAACTGGCGCCTTAATCAGCGCGAGATCTATCGCTAAACTGTGGGGTCTCGGCTTGCCCGCTTCGTGCCCTGATCGCGTTGTGGGCCTGATCTTCGTTGATAGACAACTGGATGTAGTCGTCGTTAGCAGAGTTGAACAACATGTGTAATTACCAGCGGCGTCTTTTGTCCCGGACACGGAAAGCTCAACGACAGGAGCGACAAAGCACGAGTTCTACGATGTGGAGTGCCGGCTCATTGGAACGCCGTGTCATGCTGGCCGGGGATGTCTCCGCAGCCACAACAGTTGCTGCTTCAGCCGAAGTCTCGGTCAGTATGCCGGAGTGTTCTGCGCAACACGTCGCTGTTGCTCAACAAAGTCTCGTCGTCGTTGACACCAGTGTGCCCGATTTCGAGATGTTGATTGCCGATGTCGATGATCAAGCAGAGGTTGTGCTGTTGGACGCCGATGCGGACGGTGTACGACAGTTGACGGCGATTCTTGCGCATCGTTCGCAAATCAGAAGCTTGCACGTCGTTACGCATGGGCGGCCTGGTGAGATCCAGCTTGGCAACCGAGTCCTGTCGGCTACGAACATTCCTGAGGCTGCGCCTCAGTTGCAGCAGTGGGCGCGCGCTTTGGCGCCGGGCGCGGACATCTTGCTGTATGGCTGTAGCACCGCACAGGGCGAAGTCGGCGAATCGTTCTTGCGAAAACTGTCACAAGTCACGCGCGCAGACGTGGCCGCTTCGACCGATGCGACGGGGAAGGCGGCGCGCGGCAGTGACTGGATCTTGGAACGATCTGTCGGCGTCATCGAGACGCAGATCGCGTTCTCCTCGGATCTGCAGAATAACTGGCTGCACACTTTGCCGATCAACATTTTCGCGGCGGGTGCTACTGGA
>JAGQPK010001272.1 GCA_020426755.1 Planctomycetales bacterium | reverse complement strand
GCGCTCAATACGCTTACACTGACGCCGGACGCAGAACAACGCCTGGGCATCACAACGGTGCCACTCACACAAGACTCTGTGCAAGATCGCAAGATTTTTGGTGGCGAGCTCATTGTACCGTATGGCAAGACGATCCTAGTTTCGGCCCCCGTCGCCGGCACGATTGCTGGCGACGCGACACATCCCTTGCCAACGCCGGGTATTCATGTGAATGCCGGTGACAGAGTGTTGACACTTCAGCCGTTACTGTCGCCGGAGCGCGACATCCCGACTTCGGCTGAACGAGTGCAAATTGCCAACGCTCGTGCCACTCTGATCGCAGCGCAAACGGTCGCCACGGGGGATGTCGAACGGGGGCGCGCTGAAGTCGAAGCGGGCCAGATTGCACTCGACCGTGCCCAACAGTTGCTGCGTGATCGTGCCGGCAGTGCCAAGGCCGTTGATGATGCGCAAGCTCAGCTGAATATCGCCGAGGCGGCCGCACATGCAGCTTCAGAACGGCAAAAGCAACTACATGAGTTGGCGAGTCAGCTTGATCCGACGATGTCGCCGACGGACCAAGCTTCGCCCATGCCCGTCACCGCTCCGCAACGTGGTGTTATCCGTACGCTCAGTGTTAGCGCAGGACAGACGGTGACTGCTGGTACGACACTCTTTGAGATCGTCGACCTAAGTGAGATGTGGGTGCGAGTGCCGGTCTACGTTGGTCTACTCACGCGGATCTCGCCGACCGCGTCCGCGCGAATTGTCGAATTGGGTGCCGAACACAGCCCCAACCAGCAAGCTCCAACGGTGACCTCTGACGATACGCGAGTGGCTCATCCCGTCACCGCGCCGCCCTCTGCGGATCCGCTTAGCTCGAGCGCGGACTTATTCTACGCGATCGATAATCACGCGGGCACTTTTCGACCTGGCCAACGGATCGGTATCGAACTTACGCTATCCGACGAAGAAAAGGCGTTGATCGTACCGAGCACGGCGCTGATTTGCGACATGTATGGCAACTATTGGGTCTACGCTCAAGCTGGTGAGCATCAATACGAACGAAGGCGCGTCGAACTCTTATTCACACAAGGTGATCGAGCCGCGTTGCGCGCAGGTCCTCCACTCGGAACACTGATTGTCGCCCAAGGCGCTGCCGAGTTATTCGGTACTGAGTTCGGAGCCGGCAAATGACCTGGCTCATCGAAACGGCACTCCGACTTCGCTTGTTAGTTTTCGCGCTGGCGCTAGGGCTTATCATCGTCGGCGTGCGGAGCGCGAGCGAGATTCCGCTGGACGTCTTTCCCGAGTTCGCTCCGCCGCTGGTAGAGATTCAAACGGAAGCACCCGGCGTGTCGACGGAAGATGTCGAATCGCTGGTCACAGTGCCGCTGGAGAATGCGGTCAACGGCATTCCGTTCTTGAAGACGGTGAGATCCAAGTCAGTCCTGGGACTCTCATCGGTCCGAGTGTATTTTGCCGAGGGTACGGACCTGCTGACGGCCCGACAACTTGTGCAAGAACGGTTGGCAATAGCGACATCCACATTGCCTCAAGTCGCGCACACGCCGCACATTTTGCCACCGCTGTCGTCGCTTAGCCGCTGCATGAAGATCGGCATGTGGTCGGATGCGTTGTCACAGATGGAGATCTCGGATCTAGC
>JAGQPK010001271.1 GCA_020426755.1 Planctomycetales bacterium | reverse complement strand
GCGCTCAATACGCTTACACTGACGCCGGACGCAGAACAACGCCTGGGCATCACAACGGTGCCACTCACACAAGACTCCGTACAAGATCGCAAGATTTTTGGTGGCGAGCTCATTGTTCCCTATGGCAAGACGATCCTAGTTTCGGCCCCGGTTGCCGGCACGATTGTTGGCGACGCGATACATCCCTTGCCAACGCCAGGCATTCATGTGCATGCCGGTGACAGAGTGTTGACACTTCAGCCGCTATTGTCGCCAGAGCGTGACATCCCAACGTCGGCTGAACGAGTCCAAATTGCCAACGCTCGTGCCACTCTGATCGCAGCGCAAACGGTCGCCACGGGAGATGTCGAACGGGGGCGTGCTGAAGTCGAAGCGGCTCAGATTGCACTCGACCGTGCCCAACAATTGCTGCGTGATCGTGCCGGCAGTGCCAAGGCGGTTGATGATGCGCAAGCGCAGTTGAATATCGCCGAGGCGGCCGCACATGCAGCTTCAGAACGGCAAAAGCAACTGCAGGAGTTGGCGAGTCAGCTCGATCCAACAATGTCGCCGACGGACCAAGCCTCGCCTATGCCTGTCACCGCTCCGCAACGTGGTGTCATCCGTACGCTCAGTGTTAGTGCAGGGCAGACGGTGACTGCTGGTACGACACTCTTCGAGATTGTCGACTTAAGTGAGATGTGGGTGCGCGTGCCGGTCTATGTCGGGCTACTCACGCGGATCTCGCCGACCGCGTCCGCGCGAATTGTCGAATTGGGTGCCGAACACAGCTCCGACCAGCAAGCTCCAAAAGTGACATCTGACGATACGGGAGTGGCTCATCCCGTAACCGCGCCGCCTTCTGCGGATCCGCTTAGCTCGAGCGCGGACTTGTTCTATGCGATCGACAATCACGCGGGCACTTTTCGACCTGGCCAGCGGATCGGTATCGAACTTACATTGTCCGACGAAGAAAAAGCGTTGATCGTACCGAGCTCGGCGCTGATTTGCGACATGTATGGCAACTATTGGGTCTATGCGCAAGCTGGCGAGCACCAATACGAACGAAGGCGCGTCGAACTCTTATTCACACAAGGTGATCGAGCCGCGTTGCGGGCAGGTCCTCCACTTGGGACACCAATTGTCGCCCAAGGCGCTGCCGAATTATTCGGTACTGAGTTCGGAGCCGGCAAATGACCTGGCTCATCGAAACGGCACTCCGACTTCGCTTGTTAGTTTTTGCGCTGGCGCTAGGGCTCATCGTCGTCGGTGTGCGGAGCGCGAGCGAGATTCCGCTGGACGTCTTTCCCGAGTTCGCGCCGCCGCTGGTAGAGATTCAAACGGAAGCACCCGGCGTGTCGACGGAAGATGTCGAGTCGCTAGTCACCGTGCCCCTGGAGAATGCGGTCAACGGCATTCCCTTCTTGAAGACGGTGAGATCCAAGTCAGTCCTGGGACTCTCATCCGTCCGATTGTATTTTGCGGAGGGCACCGACCTGCTGACGGCCCGACAACTTGTGCAAGAACGGTTGGCAGTCGCAACATCTACATTGCCTCAAGTCGCGCACACGCCGCACATTTTGCCACCACTGTCGTCGCTTAGCCGCTGCATGAAGATCGGCATGTGGTCGGATGCGTTGTCACAGATGGAGATCTCGGATCTAGC
>JAGQPK010001270.1 GCA_020426755.1 Planctomycetales bacterium | reverse complement strand
CAGCTCGCGTTCAACAATACACAACGCGAGAATCTTGATTTTGACCAGGAGGGCCTGCAGCGGGAAATTGCCGCGCTGACGCAGTACCGTGGCCTGTTGGATTCGAAGTTTAACGAGCTGAAAACGGAACTTAGCCGGCTCTACCGGACTAACAAGCAGATGGTTGGGATGCCCGTTCGGTAGCCCTCGCGAATTCAGTTCGGCGCAACGCGTTAGCGTCGGTTCACCTGCCCTGGAGTATCCATCCCAGACGAGAACCGCGTCTGGCGTTTCTCGGCGAACTAAGCTCAGCTTTCAGCGGACTAGACTGCCCTTTCGCCGAACTCCGGCATCCGACTGCACTTTTCTCGGCGGTTGGCGTAAGATAACCTGCGTCGTCGATGCCCGTGCTCGATTCGGTTCAGAGCCGATTCGGATTGCCACACGGGCTTGTCGTTGAGGGAGACGGATTTGCGCCATGGGTGTTTACGATCGTCCGTATTATCGAGAAGAATCACGCTCAAGTTTCAACTTCAGCGGTCGGTCGATGATCATGAACATCGTGATCGTCAATGCTGTCGTCTTCTTCATTGACGCGTTCATCATCGGCCGCGGCGACACGCCATGGCGGCCGGCCGACTTCTTGGCGGTGCGTGCGAACACGATTGTTCAGCCTTGGACGTGGTGGCGATTTCTGACGGCGGGCTTTTGCCACGATCCGTTCGACATGGGGCACATCATCGGCAACATGTTCGGGCTGATCTTTTTGGGGCAAGCGGTTGAACAGCGTTATGGCAGCCGCGCCTTCTTGCGGATGTATCTGACCGCGATCATTTTCTGCTCGGTCGTCTGGAGTTGCGTGCATTACTTCGTCACCCCCAACGCCTCAATGATCGGGGCGTCCGGGGCGGTCACCACGGTGATCATGCTGTTCATCTTCAACTTCCCGCGCCGCATGATCCTGTTCATGTTCTTCATCCCCATGCCTGCCTGGGTATTTGGTGTGTTTGTCATCGCCAACAATCTGTTTGGACTCCAGGGCAATGACAACGTCGCCTACGACGCTCACTTGACCGGTGCTCTTTACGCATGGCTTTACTTCCGCACGAACTGGACGCTCATGTCCGGATGGTCGGGCGATTTCCTATCCAAGCTGTCACTCCCCAAACGCAAGCCGCGCCTCAAGCTGCATACACCCAGCGGCGAACGCGACTCGCAGCTCGATGAACAAGCTGACGCAATTCTCGATAAGCTGCACCGCCAGGGGCAGGAGAGTCTGTCCGCGCGCGAGCGGAAAATATTGGAAGAGTACAGCCGCCGGATGAAAGAGAAATTTCGGTAGCGACCAGCCCTGCGGCCCTGCAGCGACGCGAGTTAGTTCGCCGAAAGGCGCCAGCCTCGGTTCTCGCGCTGCCGTCCGCAATCCGTCGGGCCGTTGGCCCTGTCTGTCATAAACGGACAACGAGGTCCCAGCCCTGCGGACTGGGCTAGGTAATCCGCTGGGGCGTTGCCCCGCAAGACCATTTACCGTTCACTACCATTCACTACCATTCACTACCACTCAACATTCAACATTCAACATTCAACATTCAACATTCAACATTCAACATTCAACATTCAACACTCAACACTCAACACTCAACACTCAACACTCAACACTCAACATT
>JAGQPK010000126.1 GCA_020426755.1 Planctomycetales bacterium | reverse complement strand
CGTTCAGGAAGTGAATTGTGGACATCCTGTGAAGCGTGATCGAGCCATCTTCGCCAGGTGTGGCGGCAGCGGCTGGGGGCACTACGTAACAGAGAAGGAACGCCAACGTACTCGACGAAATCATCATCGAGCTGTGTCGTGCATACAGGATACTGCGTGTTAAATTGCGAAGCACTGAGGCAGCATGGCGAGCAATCTGGAAACGTAACACGAGAAAACTCCCGAGAAATTGCGCGACTTGGGACGATCCGAGGCGGGGTGGGATCCAGGGGCAGTGCTGTTCGTGGTAAACTTGGCCCCGTATGTATGATACCCGTGGATCCGATCGCCAAGTCGCATGGGGAGCGTCCGGTCGTCCACTTTCGACGTTTCAATTCTCAGGTGCAATCATGGCCCGCTGGCCACGACATGTTTGGACGACGGTGTTTACGTATGGCGCAATATTTGTGCTCTTCCCACTGCTCTGTTTTCTCTGCTACGGCTGGGTGCGGGGGTGGATTTTTTAATCAAGTGAAGATTTGAGAAAGAAAGCGGAGCCATCGGTGGTCGGAACATCAAGAGAAACGCTGGTTGAACTGTTGCGAAAATACGGCCAGGAACATGTGCTGCAGTTTTGGGACGAATTGAGCGAGTCGCAACGGGACGCTCTGACACAACAGATTGCAAGCTTGGATTTCGAGCAGTTGGACAAGCTGCACCGAGGGCCTGGCAGTCAGGAGGATTGGGGAGCGTTGGCCGACAGCGCGACGCCGCCACCCGCGTTTCGCTTGGATGGTTCGAAGAATCGCTTCACTGCGGATGCGGCTCACGCGGCTGCCGACGAGGCGCTGAAATCTGGTCAGGTCGGCGCCATCCTGGTGGCGGGTGGGCAGGGCACGCGACTCGGATTCCCTCACCCCAAGGGCATGTTTCCTGTTGGACCGGTAACTGAACGCACGTTGTTTCAGGTCTTCGCTGACCAGTTGTTGGCACTTGGACGACGCTATGGTGTGCGTGTGCCGTTATTCCTGATGACCAGTCCCGCGACGCACGATGAGACGGTTGCTTATTTTCAAGAGCACGACAACCTGGGACTAGCGGCCGAGGATCTGCACATTTTCTGCCAAGGCACGATGCCGGCGCTAGACGATCAAGGACGGTTGTTACTGGCAGAACGCGATCGGATTTTTCTCAGTCCGGACGGACACGGTGGGATGCTGGCGGCGCTCGCGAAAAGCGGCGGCTTGGCTGCTGCCAAGGGCCGTGGCATCAGCCAGTTCTTTTACTTCCAGGTCGACAATCCGCTGGTGACAATCGGTGATCGCACGCTGCTTGGCTATCACCTCCTGGCCAACTCGGAAATGTCGACACTCGTTGTCGCCAAGACGGATCCGACCGAACGCGTAGGTAATGTCGTGTCGGTGGACGGTCGGCTGCATGTGATCGAATACAGTGACCTGCCATTGTCATCGGCGGAGCGTCGCAATGCCGATGGCTCGCTGGCTCTCTGGGCGGGAAGTATCGCCGTGCATGTATTGAGCGCGGAGTTTTTGCAGCGGGCTGCTGGTTCGGCGGAGAGTTTGCCATTTCATCTGGCACGCAAACAGGTACCCTATGTTGACGCGTCGGGCAATCAGGTCCAACCTGAGCAGCCCAATGCGACGAAGTTTGAACGCTTCATTTTTGATTTGATGCCGGAAGCTCGCAATGCAATCGTCGTAGAAGGCGATCCGACCGAAGTGTTCGCGCCGGTCAAGAACGCCAGCGGTGCGGAGAAAGACACGCCGGAACTGGCGCGACAGGCCATCGTTGATCGCGCTAAACGCTGGTTGGCTGCAGCGGGGGTCGGGGTAGCGGACGGCGTCAGGGTTGAATTAAGTCCGTTCACAGCGTTAGATGTTCAGTCGCTAAAATCGCGTTCATTACCGAAGCAAATCGTGACTGATCTGTATGTCGAGTGTGAATCATAGGTGCCTTGCCAATTCGAATTCGACTCAGTTTGCCAAGAGTCACTAGCCACGGTTGCTGCCGCTGCGAACCGAAGCTAGTGCGTTACGGTCGACTAGTTCAATTCAATTTCTCCGCTGCAACCAAGCAGTAGTCGACGAAATACATTGCGAACGAAAGGGATATCAGGATGCTTCACGCGGTGGTAATGGCAGGCGGTGCCGGCACGCGGTTTTGGCCTGCCAGTCGACAGGATCGCCCCAAGCAACTCTTGGACCTGGCGGGCGAAGGCACGATGATCCAGTCCACCGTCCAGCGGTTCGATGGTTGGCTCTCGGCAGAACAGATTCGCATTATCACCAACCAACGTTTGGTCGAACCCATTCGAGCACAATTGCCACAGCTCACAAGTTCGGCCGTGCTCGGTGAGCCCTGCAAGCGTGATACCGCGCCCTGCATTGCTTTTGCGGCTGCCTGGGTGATGCAGCATGATCCGGATGCCATCATGGTCGTGACTCCATCGGATCACGTGATTCAACCCGTCGAACAGTTTCGCCGCGCAATAGAGACCGGCGCGCGAATGGTCGAGGCGAATCCGGAACGGCTTGTGACATTTGGGATCCGCCCCACCTATCCGGCCGAATCATTCGGCTACATCCAGCGAGGTGAAAAGATCGCGAATGCCGGGCTGCCGTCCTATCGCGTCGCTCGTTTTCGCGAGAAGCCGAAGGCCGACGTGGCTCAACAGTACCTGGAAGATGGCAACTTCTATTGGAACTCGGGCATCTTCGTATGGAAGGCTGCCACGATCTTGTCACTCCTGCACCAGTACGAGCCGGCGATGTTTGCACACATTGAAGCGATCGCGAAAGCATTCGATTCACCTGACTTCGCTGAGGTGTTCCAACGAGAGTTCGCGGCGATCGTCGGCAAGTCGATTGACTACGCGGTCATGGAACGTGCTGCGGATGTGGCGGTTATCGAAGCGCCGTTTGAATGGGACGATGTCGGTAGTTGGCAGGCACTGGCACGCTTGCGCGGCGTGGATGCGCAAGGAAACACAATCGTCGCACGGCATCTAGGCATCGACACTCGCGGCACAATTGTGCGCGGCGAGGGTAAGCACCTCATCGTTACGCTCGGCTTAGATGATTGTCTAATTGTCCACACACCAGACGCAACGCTGGTGGCGAGCAAGCACGCAGAAGAGCGAATCAGGGAGGTCGTGCAGAAACTGGACGGCGCCGATGATTTGAGGGAATTCCTGTAGGCATCTGCCGGGCGAGAAGCGTGGAATGACAATGGATAACGAGCGATCCTTAGGCCGTGTACTCGCAGTCGACTATGGCACCGTCCGGTTGGGGCTGGCCGTGTCCGACTATGAACGCCAGTTCGCCAGTCCGTATGAGAACTACACCCGCGTTAACCTCACGCAGGATGCTCGGTATCTTAAACGCGTGATCCAAGAAGAACGCATCGTGCAGCTTGTGGTCGGCCTGCCAATCCACTTGGACGGTCGAGAGAGCCAGAAGTCCATCGAGGCGCGACAGTTTGCCGATTGGTTGGGTGAATTATCGGCGCTACCGGTCGATTTGATGGACGAACGTTTTACATCGTACGAAGCCGAACAGTTTCTGATCGGTGCCAACCTGAGTCGAGCGAAACGCAAAGAGCGACTTGATAAACTCGCCGCCCAGATCCTGTTGGCCGCTTACCTGGAGACGCCTGCGGAATCACGCTCGCTGCCGCCCAAAGGGCTGTCGTGAATATCGAATATCGAATGGTGAATTGGCGCTTCACACTTCGAAATTCAAAATTCGATATTCAACATTCAAAATTCGAATCACTCCCGCGTCGTCTTACTATGGCGCTGTTGGCGGACGACGAGCGACTCGTATTCGCCTGTCTTGAGACCATCGATCCAGGGCACGATGGCGGAGGCGGGCAGGGCGTAGCTCGCGATACGTTCAGCTCTCGCAATGTTGATCCCGACTACGCGACCTTCGAGATCGACGAGTGGTCCGCCGCAATGTTCGGGCAGCAGGAACGTGTCGTGTTGGAGCACGGATTGAAAGCCAGTACGACGGAAACTCAGCTCGCCGCCTAGGAAGCTTTGGAAGTTGCTGTTCTCTTGATCGAGATCAGCGCGGCGTCCCAGCGTGGCGACCAGTGACAATTCTTCGTCTTGGCGACGAACAAACAGTTCTACTTCTTCACCCGGAAGTCGTTGATTGATCAAGCTGACCAGCTCATCGCTGGTATTGATGGGGCGGTCATCGATGCGCAGGACAATGTCGCCTTCCGCGATCCCGGCCTTGTCTGCCGCGCTTTCGTCGACGACGTCCGTGATCATCGGGCCGCGATCCTGGTTGCGAACGCGAATGCCGAGTACGCCGTTGTTGGCGATTTCTTGCGGGGCCAAGCTCACAACACCGACGGCGAGTGGTTCATAGTTCAAATTCGGCGTGGCCAGCAAACTGCCGACTTCCGGGACGGCTTGGGTGTACCAGTGAACGGGCTGTAAGTTGCGTGCTTGCATTTTGAGCATCGCCAGGTCGTGTTGCGGCAGCACACCGACGACGCGAGCCGACTTTCTGCCGCGGCTGTAGAGTTGGCAAGTGATGTCACCTTTGGCGACGACTTCACTTGCTTTGGTCAGTACGTAGCCGTCGGGATCGACGATCGTACCCATGGCGACTTGATGGCCGTTAATTAGCACACGCACCGTCGACTTACGTGCATCGGCTACGACATCACGAAATGCGCTGCGGACCAACATGTGGTTCTTGCCGACTTCCCAGCTATTGTCGATCTGATCGAGTAGTCGTCCTAGCAGTTCGGCGTCATCGCGTGTTTGAACGCTGACAGGACGGCGAACAAACTGCAGCGGATTGCTGTCCACCTGATTGCGCTGATAGAGATCAAATCCCCAGCCACAGATGGCACCGAGGGCGATCATTCCGAGTGCGTAATAGTATCGATTGGGCGAACTCATTGTTTGGCAACTCGATGGATTCGAAGCGGTGACTGGGCAGCTTTACCTTGAACGACATTGGCGGGTTAGCCGGACGACGTTGTAGCGAAGTCGGTTAGCGAGGTTTTAAGCGGGCCCGCAATTCATACACCTGTTGGTCACGTCTGGCGTGTATCGTCACGATTGCACCGGGGCGGTTGCGGCGAATGGCCGATTGCAGTTCCGCGAAACTGCCAATTGCCGTTTCGTCGACCGACAGGATGATATCGCCGGGTTGCAAGCCGGCAAGGTCTGCGGGTGAGCCTGGCGCAACGGATTGTACTCGAGCAACGTCTTGCGCTGTGCGATCCTCCACCACGCCTAACCAAGCGCCGCCGCCTTGTGGAGGTGGCGGTACGGTTTGGCGTGCGCGACGTTCACGGGGACTTGCTCCGTCGGCAGACGCTGATTCGGACTTTTCCTCGGAGTCGAGCAACCCCCAGATTTCGCCTTGCGCCAAGCGATCCCAAGAACTGCGAAACGGGTCGATCGGGACGTGAACGTTGATCGTCAAGTTCTTGCCGATTCGGCTATGAATGCCAATGACTTTGCCGTCCAGGTTGAACAGCGGACCGCCAGAGTCGCCGCCCACCAGTGTACAGTCGGTGAGCAGTGCTGACGGTTCGTTTTTGAGTACGCGGCCCCAACGTAGGACGGGTGGGCGGCCCACGTCGTAACCGCCGGGGTGTCCCGTTGCCAAGCAGAACTCACCCTCGCGCACAGTGGCCGAACTCCCTAGGGGAGCGTGGGGCCAGGCACCGGGATCGCTAATGCGAATCATGCCCGCGTCGAGTTCTTGGTTCATTCCAAGCGTCACGCCGCGCGCCTCACGGCCGTCGGACAGATAGATAATCGCCATGCGACCGGGCTGCCCAGCCACGTGCGCTGCGGTCAACACATGTCCCTCGTCGTCGATAATGACGCCGCTACCGTTGGCTCGTCCGACTTGGACGGCGACGGTCGCCGACATGATTTTTCCCCGCAGTGTTTGGATCTTCCGCTGAATCTCCAGCAGTTCGTCACGAGATGCCGGTGTCGGCGAATGACGCTCGGCGCGAGACGTTGTCGTTGGGTCGGCTTGTGCAGGGTGGGGAAGGCAACACGCCAAGACGAGCAGCACGCAGCAAGTTGTCAGTCGAATCAACGCACGTCGTGCGACTCGCTTGTGAACCACGGCAACCAGTTGCATTGCGACTCCGACCCGACTTGCGTGTTTCAAAACCAAAGAGGCAGTTCCTGAGCCAAGGCCCCCACGTCTCAGATGATTATCATAATCAAAACGGCTCCAAGGTGTGCGCAAATTTGTTGCTAGATCCGTCGGAACGCTCGTTAACTTGGGGTGACTTATCCGGCCAACCCGGAAGTGGTTGTCCCGTTTTCGAAGAACTCCCGGTGTATCGGGGGCTTGACATTTGTGAGCATTCGATTAACGCAGCAAGCCTTCACGGAATGCGTCTGCTGTTGAGCGTCAATCGTCAATTCAATCGTAAAATTGCCACTTCCCCGCTTACGATGAAGTCACGTCTGGCGTAAACCAAAATGATTGCCCGGCCGCTGACCGAGTCGACCGACTGCAGTGATTCTCCGTGTCGATGTGGCGTCGCCCGACGCGACGAATTGGCGCATCGAGCTAGAATGTGTTGGCAACGCGATGACGGCCGAATTTCGTCGCCCCATTCGTATGACCTCCCAAGAAATCAAACGAGAACTTTGCGTGGAAGCACCAACTCAGGACAAGCTCGTCATCGGTTGTGGGTACCTTGGCCAACGTGTCGCACGTCGATGGCAGCAGGCGGGTGCGCGCGTCTTCGTCACCACTCGCAGTCAAACGCGTGCCGACGCGTTCGCCAGCGATGGATTTTTGCCATTGCAAATGGACGTCACACGACCGGACACTTGGCCGGTGCTGCCGCGTGTTACACAGGTGTGCTACTGCGTTGGTTATGATTCGCGCGCCGCTGAAAGTCGGCAGGCGGTGTATGTGGATGGACTGAGAAACGTTTTGGATGCGTTACCCGAGGTTTCCGATCGGATCATCTATGTGAGCTCGACGGGCGTCTATGCACAGGCCGACGACGTCTGGGTGGACGAACAATCGCCCTGCGATCCGCGTCGAGAAGGCGGTGTGGTATGTCGGGCAGCCGAAGACGTGTTGCGTCAACATCCTTGGGGGCGGCGCTCCGTGATTCTGCGAATGGCGGGACTCTACGGGCCAGGTCGCATTCCCTATCTCGACAAGATCCGTCGAGGCGAGCCGTTGCCTGTTGCAGCGGAGGGCTACTTGAATCTGGTTCACGTCGACGATGCGGCGAGTGTTGTCTTGGCCGCTGCCACGGCGAGTCGATTGCCGGATCTGTTTGTGGTCGCCGATGGCTCGCCGGTGCGGCGAGCAGAATACTACGGTGAGATTGCGCGACAACTTGGCAAGCAAGTTGCTTTTACGGCTGCCGATCCAGGTTCACCGCAAGCGGCCCGTGCTGCGTCGAGCAAACGAATCTGCGTGGAAAAGCTGCGGCGTCGCCTGTCGATCCCCTGGCAGTATCCGAGCTACCGGGAAGGACTCGCCGCTTGTTTGGCAACCGAACGGGGCGCGGAAGCGTGAATTGTCATGAGCGGCACACGGTCCGAGACGCGGTTGCTGGCGCAGTGAGTCGTCCTTACAATCGACTCGGGACGTTGCGTGATTCGCAGCATCATGCGCGCTGACTGCCTATCTCGGCGCGTCCGTTCGGACGCTTCCGTGCAATTTGAGAAGGAACATCTAATGCTCAAGCGGAAACCGCTGTTTCCCAACGTGATCGAAATCAATTACCAGGCCGGACACGTCCTCGGCTGCAACGTGTATATCGTATTTGACGGCTCCGACTGGATTTTGATCGACGTGGGCTACGAGGAAACGGTGGATGAAATTGTCGAGATGATTCGACAGTTGGACTTTCCGTTGTCGCGTTGCCTAACCGTGATCGCCACCCATGCGGACGCCGATCATATTCAAGGGTTAGCGAAGATCAAGCAGCTCTTGAAGACGACGGTGACGGCGCATCCGTTGGCAGTCGAGCCATTAGAAAGTGGTGACAAAATCAAGACCTTCGCCGAGATTGGTGCGCAGGGCATTCATCTGGAAATGCCGCCTGTCAAAATTGAACAGACGATTGTTGATGGCGATGTGATTGAAGTGGGCAGCCTCAAGCTGGAAGTGTGGCACACGCCGGGGCATACCGATAGCCAGACTGCCTTCCGTTTGGGCAACCTGCTGTTCAGCGGTGACAATATCTACCGAGATGGCTGTGTCGGCGCGATTGATGCGCATCACGGCAGTAACATTCCCGACTTCATTCGTTCGCTGGAGCGGATTCGTGCGAGCGACGTTGAGTGGCTATTGCCCAGTCACGGTCCGATCTTCCGTAAAGATGATGTGTTGCTCGATGCGACGATTCAACGGCTGCAAGGCTATTTGCACATGGCTGATTTCGGCACGTGCGCAGTGGATTGGCCGTTGATGGATCAATGGGAAGAGGAACTGGCTCTGGGACGCCGACCGGAATAGGGCATGCCCATGTGGACAACGAGTGTCGAAGTTGTCGCCGTCATCTTGTTCGTGCTGTTTTGTCTCGGCGCCTGGTGTGCCACATTGGTGTCACTGCCTGGCAACTGGGCGATGGTAATTGCTGCTGCGCTGATGGCTTGGTTGGCCAAAGACGGTAGTCGCATCGATATCCAGTGGTGGACCGTCGGGGTGTTAGCGGCTTTGGCTGGAGTTGGCGAACTGCTTGAGACCGCTGCCGGCGCGGCGGGAACGGCGAAATTGGGCGGCAGTCGTCGTGGGATGGTGCTGTCGATTGTCGGCGCGATCATCGGTAGTGCTGCCGGCGTAGCCGCTGGATTGCCGATTCCCGTGATCGGCTCGGCGATCGCCGCTGTCTTTGGCGGTGCGATGGGGGCCTTCGCAGGCGCGGTGGCGGGCGAACACTGGAAGGGCGCCGACGTCGACAAGCAAATGGCCGTTGGCCGCGCCGCTTTCATGGGCCGGTTGGTCGGAACCGCCGCCAAGCTAATCGTCGGTGCAGTAATCGCGGTGATCGCCATCGCTGCGGTGTTGCTCGATTTCTAACAGCGACAGCTTACTGATTTTCACCACGAAGCCACGAAGATGGTGAGTTGAGCGTTGAATAGGCTGCACGCCGCGTCTGCACTTCAAAATTCAGAATTCAGAATTCAGAACTCAGAAATCAGAAATCAAAGCCCGCCTCTGCTGGCTTGCTGGCAGACGTCGCGGATGCTGCTCAATGTGCAGATTCTGTCGAATGTTCCGTGTCAGTTTGCCGATGATTCCTGCGGGGCAGGACTGTCGTGATGCGGCGTCCGCTCTCCGTGCCGCCCGCAACTGGCACGTGATGCAGAGACCAAGGGGGGAGAGACACAATGATTCGTCGTGTGACACTGTTGGCGATCGCGGCGCTCGCCGTGCTTGTCGTGACTTCATCGAGCTGCCAAGCGCAGCAAGCGTTCGGTCGGTCGTGGGGAGCTTCGCGTCCTTCGCAGGATTGGGATCGCTTCTACCACTACCCTTACGTGTACTATCCGCAGAACTTTCGGTCGGATCAGTACTATCGCAGCAGCGATAGCATGTACTTCCGGTATCCATCTGAGATGCGAATTCCGGTCTACAATCAGCGTTGGTACAACTACTATCCGACCGCGCGACTCTATCATCGCGGTCATCACTTCAACTTGGACGTGTTCTAAACCGAGTCTTCTCGGGGTGCACACGACCGCCGATGAACTTGGTGAGTGGCCGCGGTCACTCGCCAAGTCGTCAAGTCGAAGTTGGGCAAGACTGACAAAATGATGTCAGCACTGCGCAGGCCTGTTCCAAACTGCTCGTGTCGATCCATTCGTCGTGAGTGTGCGCTTGTTGTATCGAACCGGGGCCGAATACGACGGCGGGAATGCCGGCGGCAGCGAGAATTCCTGCGTCGGTCCCAAACGGCACGCCAATCTGCTTGCCGAGATGGCCGTGTTCCCGAATCACTTCGGAGAGTCGTTGCGCGAGCTCGCTGTTGCGATCTGCCGGCAGGCCGGGAGAACGCAGGAAAGGCTCGTCCTGAATGATTTTGTGCGGGCCTACGCGCTGTGTCACATAGTCGCAAACGTGCTGCCAGGCGACATCGCTTGATTCACCCGGCAATAGTCGACGATCAATCTCGATTGTGCATTCGTCGGGAACCGTGTTGACGCTGATACCACCGTGAATCGTGCCGACGCTCAGCGTCGATCCGCCCAGCAGTGGATGCTCGGGGGCCGCGGGCAAGCCTCTCTCGGCGTAGTTCTCTAGCGCCGTCAAGACGTGG
>JAGQPK010001269.1 GCA_020426755.1 Planctomycetales bacterium | reverse complement strand
AAGCGGTCGGTGCAATGAGTCAGATCCCAGCGCGCGGTGATCAGTTGTCGAGCGTTGTAGGCGAAGCGTTGACGCAAGTGGGAACTAGCGGCCAATTCATCTAGAGCTGCGGCCAAGTCGTCTGCATGGCCCGGCTGTACTAGCAGGCCGTGTTCGCCGGACACAATCGCGCTGCCAATGGCACCGACGCGACTAGCGACGATTGGTCGGCCGCAAGCCATCGCTTCCAATACAACGTTCGGCAGGCCATCGCGATCACCCGAAGCGTCGACGACGGAGGGGACTACGACGATATCGGCGGAAGCGTAAGCCGCGGGAAGAGTTTCGTGAGTCATCGCGCCCACGACATCCACTCGTTCGCCTAACCCTAGCGCGCCAATCCGGCGACGCAGGGCGCTTTCGTCCGTACCTGAGCCTACGAGCGTCAGATGAAAGTCGTGCCGCATTTTGGCGACGGCGTCCAGCAGAATGTCAAAGCCCTTCTTCGCCACGAATCGCCCGACGGCAAGGAGTTCAACTCGCGGACGATCAACCAATGGTTGTGATCTGAAGCGTTTGGTGTCGACGCCGTGAGGAATCAAGTCGACACGAATCCCGGCCTGTGACAACTCAGTGGTAACATCGGTGTTACAGCCAACGGCACACGCGGCGCCGCGCGCCATCTGCGCGAGCTCCGGCAACGGCACCTTGCGAGCATCTTTAGCGTGTGTGCTAAAGCCGTATGGCAACTGCTGCTTGTGGGCTGCACGTACTGCTACCTGCAGGGGTAAATGAGCAAAGTAGGCGTGGTAGGCCGCGATGCCACGGCGTTCCGTATGTTCAGCCAGCGCAGCACTCTGTTCCTCGACATCTCCCGCGGGCAAGACATGTAGCTGATCCATCAGGATGTCCACGCCAGGATGAGGCACTTTACCGTCGCCCGCTTTCGTGGCGACCAATGCACCCAGCATGCATCGTCGATGAAGGGACAAGATCTCGTTTAGTGCAAACGTCTCTGAGTAGCGGGGAAACCCGCTGACGACGACTGCCAGCTTCGGCGGTTGGGAAAGAATGCGATCCAACGGTGCACCTGAATTCTGATCGTCTCACCACGAAAGCGCGAAGTTCGCGAAGGAACTCGTCTGATCGTGAGTCGGTAATGATGAATGTGTGTTGGCGACTACAGAAGCGGACGATTGCGAGTATGAGTCGACCACGGGCCGTTGCTCGTAGCTTCGCGTTAAATGCTGCCTGCCTTGCATTAGCGGCGCTCGAGTATGTGGTTTGTCGAATCGCTCAGCGTCGCCACCAACTCATTGACGTTGTTGAGTCCGTCGAAGTCGATGATGTCACGGGCCAACACGTGGCTACTTAGCGGAGACTGAATCCAGTCAATCAGCGGTGACGGGTGCAGCGAATCCGGATGCAGCACGTTCAAAACACCCAAGTCCGCCAATCGTTGAGCACGAATGTATTGCTCTTGGCGAGGCAGTGTGCGAGGCACAACGAGCGCGGGTTTGCCGAAGGACATGACTGAACACATCGTGTTGTACCCCGGCATGTGCGGACCAGTCAGCAGGACTGCTGGTCGATTCGTCACGGAGATGGCTTCCACGAACGCGCGAGCAAGCGACACACCATCCTGTCCTCCGCCTACGGCACACAGCACG
>JAGQPK010001268.1 GCA_020426755.1 Planctomycetales bacterium | reverse complement strand
GAAGCTGGAAGGTGATCTGACCGACGAAAAGAAGTTGCTCTACATTGGTGAAAAAACCATCTCGAAGTATGGCTGTTATGCCTGCCACGACATCAGTGGGTTTGAGAAGGCGAAACCGATTGGTACCGGCTTGGCAGACTGGGGCCGCAAAGACGCTTCCAAGCTGGCGTTTGAACACATTGCCGAGTACTTGTCACACGGACATGGCCATCAGGCACCTGGTGCGGGCAATTCGCACGCCGGAGCCGGCAGCCATGGCGCTGACGCATCCCATGCGGAGGGCGACGAGAACGACGCCGAGGCAACGGCCACAGCGGAAACTTCGCCGGAAGGTGACGCTGGTGAGCAGATCGACGAGGCGTTTTACCATGAGCATCTGATGGAGCACGATCGCATCGGCTTCATTTGGCAAAAGCTCAAGGAACCGCGCAGCTATGACTATGCCAAGGCGCGGAATAAGGACAGCTACAACGATCGTTTGCGGATGCCGCTGTTCCCCTTCAACGATTCAGAACGCGAAGCCGTCATCACGTTTGTGTTGGGCTTAGTCGCCGAACCACCGGCAACTCAATTCCAATACAAGCCAGATTCACGCAAGGCTGCCGAAATCGCTGGTCATAAGACGCTAACGACATTCAATTGTGCTGGTTGTCACATCCTGGATCCAGAAACTTGGACACTGGAATTGCCGGCCGGAAGTTTTGAAGAGCAGGCCAGTGATCCCAGCCAAACCTTCCCCTTCATGCCGCATCAATTCACGTCGGAGGAGATTGCTGCTTCGGCGCAACCCGACCCGATGCGTGGTGTGGTTACTGCCAAACTGCAGGGCATGCCCGACGTTGACAGTGCCGACGGCACGCAGCGGATCCTGGACGAGGAAGGTGATGCGATTGATCCGGAAGAACAATATGATCCGACGACGCTCATCTACCCGTTCGAGTTGTGGCAGCCCACGCTCATTGATGGCCATCCTTACCAGGCAGGTGTCACGCCACTGGAAGTGGAAGCGAAGTGGATTGTCAGTCGCAAGCCAACGGTGGGTGGCGATCTGACCAAGTGGCTGTTGCCACGAGCAGTTGAGCTGGAGAAGGAATCGAATCCGCAGGCAGATGGCAAGCAGGCTTATGGCTGGCTACCCCCGCCATTGATCGGCGAAGGTCACAAGGTGCAATCCAATTGGCTACATGACTTCTTGTTGTCACCGCCACGGATTCGCCCAGCTGTGCTGATGCGGATGCCCCAGTTCAAGATGTCTTCCGACGAGGCCACAAAGCTCGCGAATTACTTCGCGGCTCGCGACAGCGCGGTGTATCCATACGAAGCTTCCACCGCCACAAATGACACTCGCTTGGCAATGAAAGAAAAGTCGTACGAGCAGGCACTGGCCGAGGTGCCCGCCGGCGAACGTCCGCCGGGTGATACGCGTTTCGAACACGCCATGAACATTGTTACCAGCAGCAACTACTGCGTGCAGTGCCATATCGTGGACGACTTTGTGCCGAAGACGAGTGACCGAGCCATGGCACCTGACCTCTCCTTGGTCAATCGCCGCTTGCGTCCCGAGTACGTGAAACGTTGGCTGGCGAATCCCAAGCAGATCCTGCCGTACACGCCAATGCCCGTGAACGTCAAATACGATGCCAATGCCGAC
>JAGQPK010001267.1 GCA_020426755.1 Planctomycetales bacterium | reverse complement strand
CGCAACTTGCATCGACGGCAACTTTTCAGCGACGTGATCTCTCAGGAATCTCGCTGCGGAATATAAACTGGTCGGACGCGGACTTTTCCAACCAGAATCTTACGGACACCAACTTCGAGGACACAATACTCGTCGGCGCCAACTTTCAAAACGCGATCGTAACCGGCACAGACTTTGAAGACACCACACTTACCGCCGAACAGCTTTATTCAACTGCCAGCTATGCGGCGCGTAACCTACAGCGGATCAACCTGGAGGACCTCGACATGACCGGTTGGGATCTGTCCGGGCAGGACCTCAGGCAAGCCGATCTCAAGGATGCCAACTTATCGTCAGCCATCTTGCGTGACGCGGTATTCACCGATGCCGATATGCGTTTCGTTAACTTGAGCGGTGCCGATCTGACAAATGCCCACTTGTCACAGTGGATGCGCGGAGCGGATTTGACCGGCGCGACACTGATGTCGACGGTGTTGGTGGATCTTCGCAACGTCATTCTAACGGCCGCCACAGCACATGGACTTACGGCCGAGCAAGTTTATGCTACGTCGAGTTACCAAGACGAATCCATGCTGTTCGTCACGTTGGCTGACAACGACTTAAGTGAGTGGAACTTTTCCAACCAGCTTTTCTATGCCGGGGATCTGCGGAACGCCAAGCTGACTGGCGCCAACTTAACCGGTGCGACATTCGTCGGCACCGCGCTGAGCGGTGTAGATCTGACCGATGCCGACGTCGAATACTCCCGCCTGCTCGTTCCCGAAGAGGCGCTGACGTGGGAGCAACTGATGAAGACGGCAACTTTTCAACGGCGTTCGTTAGAGGGTGTGGAGTTGTACTGGGAGTTGCAAGGCCGAGATTTGTCGGGTCTAAACCTTGCCAATTCACGCGTTACGTTTGCCGCAATGGACAATGCGGATTTACGAGGTGCAAACCTAGCAGGTGCCAATTTGAGCAATGCGTTGGGCGTGGAACAAGCGATCGTTGACGAGACGACAACCTACGATCAGTACACCGTTTTTGAAGAGAGCTTTGACCCAGTTGCCAGCGGTATGACTTTCAAACCAAGTGCCGATGGCGATTTTAATGGCGACGGCAAATTGGATCACGGCGATTTGCTCACGATGCGTCAGATGATTCGCTGGTCCGAGCGGGACAACTACGACTACTTTCTACGGCAGTTCTATTTTACCCATCTGGAGCGAGGCGATCTCGACGGAGACCAACTCGTAACTGAAACTGACGTAACGGAATGGATCCATCGCATCAAACGCACCTGGCTGGGCGACGCCAATCTTGACGGCGTATTCGACTCTGCAGATCTCGTCGCAGTCTTCACCGCCAACCTTTACGAGTCGCCCTTTGCTAACTCAGCCACCTGGGATACTGGTGATTGGAATCTCGACGGCAAGTTTACCTCGAGTGATCTCGTAGCGGCCTTCGTCGACGGGGGATACGAAAGTGGCACGCGCGGTGCCCGGGTAGTTCCGGAGCCGTCAACAGGTTGGCTCGCGTGCGGCATGTTGGTGCTGGGAGCCCGGAGAAGGCGTGGTTATCGAGTTGGTTAGCAGGTGATTGAATGGGAGTCGGATCCGGCTCGTAACTCGTACTCGTGTTCGTACTCGTACTCGATCCCAATGAGAACAAGTGCCG
>JAGQPK010001266.1 GCA_020426755.1 Planctomycetales bacterium | reverse complement strand
TTGAAGAACCAGACGCTCGTTATCAATCAACGGGATGAGCAGTTACGTCAAGTCACGACGGAGTCGTTCGATGTGCCAGACGGCAAAGTGCTGTGGGTCAACAATCGGCTGGGAACAGCCTACGTCAACCTGGGATCTGCCGATGGGCTGCGCTCGCAAGTTACGTTCAGTGTCTACGCCGTAGACGCCAACAATCTGGCTCGCCAGGAGAAGAAGGGTAGTATTGAAATCACGCGGGTCGTAAACGACCACATGGCCGAAGGCAAGATCACGAGCGACAAGATCAGCGATCCGATTCTGACTGGTGATGTGGTCTTCACGCCGCTCTGGAATGCTCGCAGCGCCCTGCATTTCGGCCTGGTTGGCTTCATGGACATTGATGGCGACGGCCGCAACGACCGGGCGCTGATCAAACGCTTGATCCAACTCAACAACGGCACCGTCGACATTGAAGATGCCGGTGGTGAAGTCGTGGGTTCCATCACGAGCCACACCCGTTACCTGATTCGTGGCGATGAGCCGGCCGTGGGAGATACGGAAGAAGAAACTTCCAGTCAAGCGGCGCAGGACGCCTGGTCCAAAATCATCAAGGAAGCAAATTCGTTTGGCGTTGAGCAAATGAGTGTGGAAAAGCTGCTCGATTACATCGGTTACGATGGTGAGAAGCGTACGATTCCGCTGGGCACCGCTGCTCGCCCTGACGACTTCCAACCCAAGAATGGTCCTCCCCATGGTCAGGGCAGCGTGTTTCGCGAACGCGTACCCCGCTAACTGACGCGTTATCCGGTCGTTCCGGTCGCAGTTAGCCACTCGCACCGGAATAGGATGTGTCGAATTCGTGCCTGCGACTCTTGCACTGCGACGTCGCGACTTCAGAATTCGACATTCAAGATTAGACGTTCGATATTCTCCCGCCTCGCCTCCTGCCGCTACTTCCGCCCCGCCTCGTCCGGCCCACTCTTGCGGTTCGTTTGGAACAGCGCCAAACTGAATATGCAGTTTGCTGGGTCGCCGCTTTCACTCCCGTTGGAGCCACCACATATGTCGATTGCGAATCGAACCGCCGCCGAGGTTCTGGAACGCGAATTTTTGGAAGTCCGCGCTAAGATTTTGGAGATCGGCGCATCACTCGATCGTTTGGATCGGGCAAACGGTGACGTGGCTCAAGAACGCCGTCGTGAACTAATCCAGCAGGGCCTTAAGATCCTGCTCGAAATGGAGCCGGCTCGTGCCGAGCGAATCCAATTGCTGTTCTCACGACCGTACGAGTCGAATTGGCCCAGTGAGCTGGATGTCACGCTACGTTCGTGATGGTGAGCAGCAGCAAAATACGCAGCAAAATACAACGGATGATGCCGAATGCTTCGTGTCACGCCTTCACTTAGGCCGCTCGCATGAAACAAGCATTTGACGCCAGACAGGAGTTGATGAGTGCAATACATCGATCCCCACATTCATATGGTGTCGCGGACGACGGACGACTACGAGATTTTGGCGCGCATGGGGTGTGTCGCCGTCAGTGAGCCTGCATTCTGGGCGGGGTTTGATCGCGGCAGTGTTGACAGCTTCCGCGATTACTTTCGCCAATTGACGGACTTCGAACGGCGCCGCGCAGCACAGTTCTGCATTCGTCACTACACTTGGTTGTGTATCAA
>JAGQPK010001265.1 GCA_020426755.1 Planctomycetales bacterium | reverse complement strand
CGTTCCAAGGCGTCTTCCAAGAAGCCGCCTTCACCACCTGCACGCACCATGCTGATCGGTAGCTCGCCGAATACGCGCGGATGCTGCCGCATCGCCTCGGCCAACGTCGCACCATCTTCAACCCGATCGTGCACATCCTGCAAGACGTGCTTGAGCAGATCGTTCGACGACTGCCTACGCAAGACTTCCAGCGATCGCAGCAACGGCACGCCGCTACGCAGCAAGCCGGACAACTGGCTGTAAATGACGGCCATGATCTGGCCGCTCACGCGTTTGCCAAAACCCCACGAACGACGCCGCTTCTCCGCTTGGACCTGCAGCGGAAACAACGACTTGCCGGCCAACAGAGAAATGACTTCTCGCTCGCTGCCGGCCGCCAACGTTCCCGACACACGTTTACCTTGGCGGTCTCGAGCTGTATACGCAAAGTTCGGCATAACTAGATTCGATCGCTCTTGGTGACACGGCAGATTTCATCGACGGTCGTGCGGCCTTCGATTGCCTTGCGCCATCCGTCCTGGCGTAGGGTCTTCATGCCTTCTTCCAAACCAGCTTTACGAATCTCCCACGAACTGCAGCGGTCGTGGGCTAACATACGAATTTTCTCCGTCGTAATGAGCAACTCGTAAATGCCCATTCGACCACGATAACCAACCTGTCGGCACTCACGGCAACCGCGCGAATGCATCAGTTCGCCGCCTTGATTCTGCAGATCGTCCCAGGGGAAATCTTTAGGTAGATCATCATGAGCCGGACGGTAGGGTTCCTTACAGTGATTGCAGAGCGTACGCACAAGTCGCTGAGCCATCACGCCTTCAACGGTACTGGCGACCAGGAACGGTTCGACGCCCATGTCGATCATACGCGTGTAGGCGCCGGCAGCATCGTTGGTGTGGAGCGTACTGAACACCATGTGGCCAGTCAGCGATGCCTGAATGGCATTCTCCGCTGTTTCGAGATCGCGGATTTCGCCGATCAGCACGACGTCCGGGTCATGACGCAAAATGGCGCGTAACGATTTGGCGAACGTCAATCCAATTTGCGCATGCACCTGGATTTGATTGATGCCTTCCAGCTGATACTCGACCGGATCCTCAGTCGTAATGATCTTGGTATCTGGCGTATTGATTTCGATCAGCGAACTATAAAGCGTCGTGGTCTTGCCGGAACCGGTCGGACCTGTAACGAGCACGATGCCGTGTGGCAGTCGCACCAGTTCGCTGAAGACTTCATACATGTCCGGCGCCATGCCCAAACTACGCAACTCAAACTTCATCGCGCCCTTGTCGAGAATACGCAGCACGATGCCTTCGCCGTGAATCATGGGAATGACCGACACACGGACGTCGACCTCACGGCCGGATACACGCAGTTTGATGCGGCCGTCCTGAGGCAGTCGCTTCTCAGCGATATTGAGCCGCGCCATGATCTTGAGGCGGCTGATGATCGCCGCTTGAAAACGGTTGATCTCGGCCGGCACCGGTTGCGGATGAAGCAACCCGTCAATTCGGTAGCGGATCACCAAACCGCTGCCCATCGATTCCAAGTGCACGTCGCTCGCACGTGACTCGATGGCCTCCAGCAGAATCTCGTTCACCAGCCGAACGACCGATGCCTCCTGCGCCATCTCGGACAGTTCAGAACCGTCCGTTTCG
>JAGQPK010001264.1 GCA_020426755.1 Planctomycetales bacterium | reverse complement strand
CTGCACTTTAGGGCCTCACGCAGCGAGTTGAATCACATGGTCCAGGAGAGATTTGAATTTGGTCCTGTTAAGGGCGGCAGGTAGAGCGGCGAGAATGGGTTTTCGCAGCATTTCACGGGCAATTTTGCGTCGTCGATCGGCGTGCGATGGCCGGCGTTCGGCGTTGTCCCACGAGCGGTCACTGCGGTCGACGAGATCGGACTTGGCTTGATCCCAACTGCAGATTTCGACGAGGGTATACAGCCAGCCGTTTAAGTTCCAACAGCCGATGTTGGACATCACGTTGCGAACCTGTTGTTGTCCGGCACCCCAGATTTCTTTGACACTGGCGAAATGCTCTTCAATGCCCCACCTCGCGCCGACCGCGACCAAGATGTCTTCGACGCTGGCCGAAACGTCCGTACAGAAGTAGGGGGCCCAGCTCCCGTCTTCGTAGCGCAACAGCACGACGCGGATTTGGCCGCTGATCAACTTGGAAGTGGCCAGAAATGTTTTGTACTGCCGCGTCACGTGCTCGCCGCGGCAATCGTACGTGATGGATTTCCAGCCTTGACGATGTCCGGCGCGTTTCACCAAGCTGATCTTGTGCTTGCCGTAGATGCGATTGTGATGCGCCCCTTGCGGAGGCAAATCGTAGAGTCCGGCGTCTTTGCGGAGGCGGCTGACAACCGTCACGCCCATCTGCAGGATCGGCAGCAAGAACGGGCGCGCGGCGTACGCACCGTCGACGACAAGCCACACGGCCACGTCGAGACGCAGCTGTTTAAGTACTTGAGTGAGCCATTGCATCTGGCACACGCCGAGTTCATGTTTCGTGCGAAACTCCCAGCTTCCATACTTCTTGGCAAGCTTGGGAACATCAACTTCGCGCACGTACATCAGCGACCACAAGGGAAGAGCGATGACGCCCCACAGGGGATGCCGAGCGAGCCAAGCCAAGCAGACCCAATTGTGGCCGTAAAGCCATTTGCCGTCGGCAGGCCCAGGCGTTGGATTATGATGAACCCCCGCGCCCTCGACTTTCTTGCCGAAGCGCGTGGTCGGCGAGTCATCGATCCCCATCATGACGCGCTCCCCCAAGCCGGGCGCGAGTTGCTTGACGACCAACGACAATACGGCGACCGCCAATCGCGACGAGCTCCAGCCTATCCGAACCAGGCAATCATAAAATCGATCCCAGTCATCGCGCACGCCACCGGCGACGAACCAGGCGCTGGCGGTTCGCCGGCCATCGGCCAACAGCATCCCGGAAATGATAATCGTCAAGCGAAAGGCCATTCGCCGATCCAGCACCGCCGACAGCGTGGCGACCGCGGACTGCAAGGCGCCAGTCAGCGGAATCTTCGCCGCTCTCGTCTTTCGACGACGGGGATTCGGACGCCGAAGTCGTTCACGCTTGTCGTGCTGAGACTTCTTTTGCTTCTTGTGGACCCGTTGCGGACGCTTCGAAGAATGTTTACGCTTAGCCATCCTTGGCTCTCCGGGTTTTTGGTTAGTAGTTGCTAACAACCAAGTTCCCGAAGAGCCTTTTTTATTGCAAGATCAGTCTCGCGAAGCGGCGGCGAGTTCCCCTAAAGTGCAGGACTCTTAAGAAGCGCCGATGCTGATTGACCGGAAATTGGTTCATAGTCGTTTGCTCCATTCCACGTGACGGATTG
>JAGQPK010001263.1 GCA_020426755.1 Planctomycetales bacterium | reverse complement strand
CGAATTCAGCGTCGATCGTATCGTCGTCGGACTGAGCGGTTTCGCCCGCTGAGCTCGCCGCGCCGTCTCCACCAGCTTGTGCGGTTTCGTACAGCGTCTTGCTCAGTGCGTGCGAAGCCTGCTCCAGTTCGGTGATAGCAGACTTGATCGCCCCCGCGTCGTCGCCCTTGGCAACTTCGCGAGTCTTCTCGATCGCGCGAGTAAGCGGCGCCTTGTCCTCTTCTTTCAACTTGTCACTATGCTCCTTCACGAGCTTCTCGACTTGGAAGCACATCTGTTCGGCCTGGTTACGCAGCTCCACGATTTCTCGCTTCGCCTTGTCTTCGGCCGCATGGTCTTCCGCGTCACGCTTCATGCGGTTGATTTCCTCATCCGACAAGCCGGAAGACTGTTCAATCTTCACGGTTTGCTCCGTGCCGGTACCTAAATCCTTGGCAGACACGTTGAGGATGCCGTTCTGATCAATGTCAAACTTGACTTCGATCTGCGGCACACCGCGTGGGGCCGGCGGAATGCCCTCCAGGTTAAACTGTCCTAGCAAGCGGTTGTCCGCTGCCATCTGGCGTTCGCCCTGGAACACTCTCACCGTCACTGCGGTTTGATTGTCCTCGGCCGTGCTGAACGTTTGCTTACGTTCGGTCGGAATTGTCGTATTGCGTTCAACCAACTTGGTGAACACGCCGCCAAGAGTTTCAATACCAAGCGACAATGGAGTCACGTCCAGCAGTAGCACGTCCTTACGGTCGCCCGCGAGCACGCTTCCTTGGATCGCTGCACCGACTGCCACGACTTCGTCAGGATTCACACCCTTGTGTGGTTCCTTACCAAAGATCTCGCGCACCAAAGCCTGAACGCGCGGTATACGTGTCGAACCGCCGACCAACACGACTTCGTCGATGTCCTGCGGCTTCAGCTTCGCGTCATCCATCGCTCGAACCACTGGCGTCCGACAACGTTCAATCAGTTCGTCAGCCAACTCTTCGAACTTCGAGCGACTTACAGTCAACTGCAAGTGCTTCGGACCGTTCTGATCAGCCGTAATAAATGGCAGGTTAATGTCGGTCTGAGCCGTCGAGCTGAGTTCCTTCTTGGCCTTTTCGCAGGCTTCCTGCAGACGTTGCAGAGCCATCATGTCCTTACGCAGGTCGATCCCTTGCTCCTTCTGGAATTCATCGGCTACGTAGTTGATCAACACTTCGTCGAAGTCGTCACCACCGAGGTGCGTATCGCCGTTCGTGCTAATCACTTCAAAAACCGTAACGTCACCGTCTTTGCCTTCTGTCGAGGCAACTTCCAGAATCGAGATATCGAAGGTACCACCGCCCAAGTCGAAGACGGCAATCTTCTCATTGGACTTCTTACCCAAGCCGTAGGCCAACGCCGCGGCGGTCGGCTCATTGATGATACGTGCGACTTCCAAACCAGCGATCTGACCAGCATCCTTGGTCGCCTGACGCTGCGAATCATTAAAGTAAGCAGGTACCGTGATCACGGCCTTGTTGACCTTGTGCCCCAGATACGACTCTGCGGCTTCCTTCAGCTTACGCAAAGTCATCGCCGAGATTTCTTGCGGCGTGTACTCGCGATCACCTGCTTTGACCTTAACGTAATCACCTTGGGCACCGGTGATTTCGTAGGGCACCATTTTTTCTTCCGACATC
>JAGQPK010001262.1 GCA_020426755.1 Planctomycetales bacterium | reverse complement strand
AGCGTGATAGTGCCCTTGATGCCTTCTTCAATATCGCCCTTCCAGCTGCGAAAGACACGAATCGACATCTCCAGCGGCAATTCATTGCCAAAGTCGCTTGCCTTCAGACCGCTGAATCGCCAGATTGCCGTACTTAACGTGCCGCCTTCGATGTAACGCCGATAGGCCCACTCGTGGCCCACGTTAATCCCTTGGCCAGGATTTCCCGCGCGATCGAGAAATCTCAAGCTGCCCATGAGCGGAACGCGAGCGGTCAGCATGCCGCGAGCATTTCCCAGGTCGATAGCCTCCTGAGCAGCGGCTGCGGGCTGGGGAACGACGTGCGTATGGTCGCGCGTCGGAACAACTTCGACGGTGCCGTCCGCGTCAACCGTCACCTCATGTTGATGGTGTCCGGCGTAACTGCTCAGTCCCGACTTGCTGCCCGTTTCTGCATTGGCAACCAGCTCTGTCAACTGCAGCTCATGTGTGTGCTGCAGTCCGCGGTAGACGAAGAAGTAGCTGAAGAGGCCCATCAGCACAAGCAGCAATGTGCCGATTGCGCAGAATCCCAACATGCGTCCGACGACAATCTCCCATCCACGAACTGGTTTGGTGACGACCGTAAAGATCGTCTTGTGCTTCATGTCATTTGGCAAGCTGAATGCGCTGATGAAGATCGCCAGAATCAGCACCAAATAATTCGTTGCCGTGAGCACAAAGCTCAGGTAGAGCACCGCGGGATGATCGCTATCGGGATTGAGGAACCAGCCGGCGAATAGCAAGCCGATGATGAAGATGCCGAACACGATCAACACACGTCGTCGAATTGCTTCCTGAAATGCGAGTCGGGCAATCGCGTAGTAGCGTCGCGGTGAGGATTGAAAGAACTCGCGAACGCCGGTCACGATGGTCCCCAACGTCATGCCCAAGGCAGTGACAGGACCATGTCGCAGTACTGCGCCCAGATAGCCCAGCACCAGACCGAGCGCCGTGATCGCCAGCAGCATGACCACGAAAGGACCGGCGCTGGCACTTAGCCAGTCAAAAAATGGCAGAATCGGATCTTCGAGAACCATCGTGCTACTCGATTGTGTCTTGCTGAGAAGTCGGTCGCGGTGCGAATGCCGGTGGCATGAGCGGCGCGGGCCACTCACCGGATGCTCCCGACACCGACTAAGTTTCTGTCGTGGCCGCTCGCGAACGTCGTCCCGGATGCTGTTCGCTTTCCCGCACAATGCTCAAGAACAACTCCTCAAGCGTCGTCGTGGGATTATCGATGCCCAGCAGTTCACCGCCGTGGCGTGAGATCACGTCGCGGATTTCTTGCTTGGCAGCTTCGGTCAGCTTCTCGGCACGTATCTGCGTCACGTTTTGCACGGTCAGAAGACTATCGACGCGCCCCATTTCCTTGAGGTCGCCTTGATACAGAATCGCGATCCGATCGCAGACGTCTTGGACATCAGCCAGCAAGTGGCTGCACATCAAAACTGTCTTGCCTTCCTCTCGCAAGCGAATGATCAGATCCTTCATTTCTCGCGTGCCGATTGGGTCGAGACCGGTGGTCGGTTCATCGAGCACGATCAGGTCTGGATCGTTGATTAGCGCCTGTGCCAACCCGATACGGCGCGTCATGCCCTTCGAGTATTCCTTCAATTGGCGGCGCTTGGCCCAATTCAAGCC
>JAGQPK010001261.1 GCA_020426755.1 Planctomycetales bacterium | reverse complement strand
AGCCGTAGCTACCATGGTTGGCCTTGTTCCGAACCCAGGTATTGCGCGGCGCCCAGGCCTCCACGCAATTGTTATTAGCGTAGGAGCAATCATTCTCCTCGAAGTAATTTTCTTCACTGACCCATTGATTCAAGACACGAATAAAGATTCCATCGCCGCCGTAGCGACAGTCGTTGCGCAGGAACCGGTTCCGATTCGAACCACTTTCGATCAGTACACACGTCGAGTCCCGCGCATGCACCTCACCGGGATCTATGCGAATTCCGTAGCGCAACTTGTTATCGAGCACTCGATTGTCGCAAGCATTCCACAGCTTGAGGCAGGTGTTGGATGTTTCGGAGAAGTCATTCGACTCGACCAGGTTCCGATGCGATCCAATCAACGTGCAAGCATCCCAATTTCGCTTGGCAATGCACCTGGTGATGATGCTGTCGCTCACATTTTCCCATAGGACTCCTCCGCGCCGACCGTTCTCTCCCCAACCAAATGTCGGATCATGGAAGTTGTCGGAGAAGTCGCAATCCAACACCTGCCAGCGCTGGCCATCGACGACTTGCAGACCAATTTCCCAGCCCCGCACGCGCACGTTCTTAATGGTGACGTTCGAGACGCCGCGGGCGTCGATCCCAACGCCATGACGTTGGTTGACAGGCATCAATTCGCCGGGCTCAATTGTTGCCCCCTGCCCGTCCAAAACCAAGTTGGACGCCTCGATCACGATTGGACCGTACGTACGATTTGGGTCTAGCTTGGTATCCGACTTGATGGCAAGCGGTTCGTTGCCGGCGGCGGCTGCGTTCCCGAGACAAAGTAACATCAGGACGCCAAATCGCTGCGCGGCGAGCAGGCACGGATTCGGGTTTGTGAACGGTTGAACAAGACGTTGAAATTGCGTGATCGACATAAGCACCTCGTCGTGATGGCTGGCGAGTGCTTGTCAGTATAGGCATAGGCTAGAGCCGGTTGTACCTCTGCCGACGTCGTAGCTATCGAAAGCGCAAGAAAAAAGCCGCGGGCCCTGCATCACAAAACAGGGCACGCGGCTTAGTAGTTGTGTTACGGCACGGCCCAAATTAGCAGGCCAGCAACGTCAGTCTGCCGGAACCGTAGCGAGGTACGGTGACTTCGAAATCGGCACGCTCAACCGGAGCTTTCAGCGCAGTGGCGGTGGCTTCGTCGGCGGTAGCCGTGGGCGCATCAACGCCATCCAGCACCAGCCGGCCGCGAGCAGTATCGCTGAATAGATTCACGAAGATGTTCAGTACTTCGCGGAAGTTGTCGAAAATGTTCTCAGGCACTTCCTTCGCCTTGATCGCATCGGCCACGACGCCTGGCGAGATCATGGTCAAGGCAGCGCCCGCGTTGTTGGCAAACGCCAGATCGCAGACAACCAGACGGTGCAGGCCATGATCCGAGTCAGCGTACTTCGCGACAACGACATTGTTCGTATCAATCGGGCCGGTCGCCTTCTTGACGAGTGCATCATCACCGAACAATCCGATGACGATCTTGTTTACTTGTTCCGGTGTGGGCAGTGAATGCGATTCCGACATCGATTCGAAGTCCTTTTATGTACAAGTTAGTGATGAACGTAGACGTCTAAACGAGGATTGGCTCGAGCGCGTTCTGGAAAGCCTCCGCCGTGAACGGCTTGGTAATGACG
>JAGQPK010001260.1 GCA_020426755.1 Planctomycetales bacterium | reverse complement strand
TCCACGTTTGATGCCGGAGGCACGACGCGTTTCGCAAGTTAGCTACGATGAGATGCTGGAACTCGCCAGCCTCGGTGCCGGCGTGATGCACAGCCGGTCGATCGAGTTCGCCAAGAAGTTTGGTGTGCCGATCCATGTGCGTAGCAGCTTCACCGATATTCCTGGCTCGATGATTGTGGCAGAGCCTGAGGTTGCCAATCGCGCGGTCAGTGGGGCGGCGCTCACACGCAATGAAGCACGCGTCACGTTGCGTCACGTTCCCGATGTGCCCGGCAGTATCTACGAGATTTTCTCGCGGATCGCTGCCAAGAACGTGACGGTTGACATGATCGTGCAGAACGTCGCCGACGACGATTGCACGGATATCTCGTTCACGGTACCTCGCGACGAGTTGCATACGACACTCAAGGCGGTCGAGGATGCGAAGAAGGTGCTCGGCGACTTGGATGTGATGCACGACGATCAAGTTGCCAAGGTGTCGGTTGTTGGCCAAGGCATGGCGTCGCAGGCAGGCGTTGCCGATCGCATGTTTGGGGCGCTCGCGCATGAAGGCATCAATATTCAGATGATCACCACCAGCGAGATCAAAATTTCAGCGCTCGTTGCTCGCGATCTGGCGCTAAACGCCTTGCGTGCCGTGCATCGCGCTTTTGATCTTGAGAAAGCCGTTGATCCGCAATCTCATGCCGGCAAGTCTCCGCGTCGCGGCGAAACAG
This sequence comes from Planctomycetales bacterium, assembly GCA_020426755.1. GTDB lineage: Bacteria > Planctomycetota > Planctomycetia > Pirellulales > Pirellulaceae > JAGQPK01. The sequence continues at coordinate 949 of JAGQPK010001260.1, read as the reverse complement.
GTGGCGAAAGCGGAGTCGTGTCACGCGACGTCGTCGATGTCGTCCATCGTTTGCAGGGCATGGAAGAACTGACCATTGACGACGTGCAGCTTGATAAGAACCAGGGACGCGTCACAATCTTTGGCGTGCCGGATTCGCCTGGCGTGGCGGAACGAGTGTTTCGCAAGATTGCCGCAGCAAACATCTTCGTCGATATGATAGTCCAAAGCCTGCCAATCGATGGCGCCGCGAATCTCAGCTTTACTGTGAATAAGCAGGAGTTGAGTCGTAGCGTGGAAGTCGCGCAGAGTATGACGAGTGAATTCCCCAGCTTGCGCGTCACGTCGAGTCCGGATGTGGCCAAGTTGACCGTTTCCGGCATTGGATTGCGTAGTCATACGGGCGTTGCCATTCGGATGTTCCGCGCTTTGGCGGAGGCCAAAATCAACGTTGCGATGATCAACACGAGTGAAGTGCGCGTCAACGTGGTTGTTGATGGAGCGGATGGTGAGAAGGGATTGGCTTGTCTGAAGCAAGCCTTCGAGGATGTCACCTGAGCCGCAAGACGGACAGCTCCGGGCCACCGTGTGGGAAGTGCTCGGCTGCTTGCTCGTCTTTTTCGTGCTAGGCAGTGAGGCCGCTCCGAATGTCAATGAGCCTCACTACTGGACGATCGCCAAGCGCTTCTGGGACCCCACGTTCTGTGTGGGTGACTTGCTGTTAGACCGCCCGCCGGCGCACCTCCTGTACATGGGCACGATGGGTGCGCTGACGCGCGTCGCAACTTTTCCCGTGGCCGCTTGGCTCGGTCGCATCATCGGCTGGCTAGCTTTGTCAGTCGCTTGGTGCAGCCTGCTGCGTGAACTTGGAGCGCGGCGCGGGATGGCAATCTTAGCAGCCGCAGCCTGGATCGTGCTCACGCAGGCCTGCCAGATGTCCGGCGAGTGGGTTGTGGGGGGGTGTGAAGGCA
>JAGQPK010000125.1 GCA_020426755.1 Planctomycetales bacterium | reverse complement strand
TATTCGATATTCGATATTCGATATTCAATATTCAACATTCAACATTCGATATTCATTCCAGCACCGTATCCTCGTGCTCGTAGCCGGGCGCACAGCAGCAGAGAAACTTGAGTGTCACGCTGCCCGAGTTACGGATCGTGTGCCGGGCGCCGGGTGGAATTGCGATCGCGTCTCCGGGGCCGACGGCTTGTGTTTCACCGTCAAGCGTCATGTCACCGGTGCCTGTCAAAATGTAATAGATCTCTTCGGTGCGCGGGTGGTGATGGGGCGTCGTAGCCTGCCCGGGCTGCAGTCGTGCTTCGGCGAGACTCTGCATGCGGATGCATGAGTTCCGATGGGCCAAGAGTTCGCGAATTTCTGATCCGTCGGCCGTAATGAAACTGGGCACTTGGTCGATATTATGGATGTCCATGAGAGGCTCCTGCAGGGCGCGGTTGTTTCTTTGAGACCACAGACGTTGAATTCGAGCAACCGGCTGTAACGGTCGAACCGCGGATTTCCCGCGGTTTTTTTGTGCGGATCCCCACGGCACACTCGTTGCATTGGGCCACACTTGACGAACGCGAAATTCCCCATTCCAAACCGGAGGCATTTACACCGTGCGATTCACACCGCTTTCGCTACTCTTGACGATTCAAATCTCGACATGGTGCGTACTCGGCGCTTGGGTGCATGGCTGGCAGTTACTTTGCTACCCGGCGGCTTGGGTGGTGATCGCGGCTGTCTTCTATGGTCTTAATGTGGCGTACGATCGCAAGCACGGAAAGCCCGGACAAGAACCTGTCACACATTCCGTTCCCGTGCATGAACTCTCCATTCCGGCACGACATCGACGTCTGGAGACCGCTACGGTCGGCTATATGTCTCCGCCCAGGCCCGCGATTGAGGAATGTTGATTTGTGAATTCTGATTGTTGAACGCGGTTCGGACAGCAAAATGCTTACGGCAACGTACTTCAATCAGCGATCCGAACTCGTCATTCCAAAATCAGCGGCGGCCCTGTCTATTGAGCGATGCGGCGGCTGGATTCTGTCAGACGTCGCAATTCATCGAAGCAGCCATCGCAAGAATGGTCAGCGGGGATCCGCCAATTCCAATTGCCCTCTGCTTGTCCGGGGACGTTCATGCGAGCGTCCGTTGACAGGTTGGCGATATCTTGAAATGGCGCGATCGTCACACTGGCAGCTGACTGCCAGACTCGTCGCAGGAAGTCAGGGGCGACCTGATCGGCTGGCAATTCGTTCGTCTCTAAACTACGCCAGACGTTTTCACGTTCGTGCTCGGATAGGTTCTCGTACCAGCCGCGCGTCGTGTTGTTGTCATGCGTCCCGGTGCACGCTAGGCAATTTGTGTCGTAGTTGTGTGGCAGAAACGGGTTAGTTGGATCGCCATCGAAAGCAAACTGCAGCACACGCATCCCTGGTAAATGGAACTGATCACGCAGGCTCCGCACCTCATCGGTAATCATGCCCAAGTCTTCCGCGACGAACGGCAAACCGCCTAGCTCGCGACGTAGGCATTCGAACAGATCCGCACCGGGGCCCGGACGCCACTCGCCGACTTGGGCCGTAGGTGCGCCGGCTTCCACATGCCATGCCGACTCGAAAGCGCGGAAGTGGTCTAAACGCACGAGGTCCACGTGTTCGAGCAACGACTTCAACCGCTCGATCCACCAGCGGTAGCCGGTTCCACGCAGCGCTTCCCAATCGTAGATCGGGTTGCCCCACAGTTGTCCGAAGGCGCTAAAGTAATCCGGCGGCACGCCGGCAATGAACCGTGGTCGTCGATCTTCGCCGAGCAGAAATAACTGAGGGTTCGCCCATACGTCGGACGAGTCTGGCGAGACGAAGAAGGGCAGATCGCCGATCAACCGCACTTTGCGATCGGCTGCATACTGTCGCAGTCGCGTCCATTGGCGGAAGAAGAGGAACTGACCGAAACGGTGGCGATTCATGTTTGCCGATAACTCTGCAGCCGCCTGCGCGATCACGCCAGGGTCACGCGTCAGGATCTCATGCGGCCAAGTCAAGTAGGACGCGGGGCCAAAACGGTCTTTCAACGCGCGGAACAGTGAGTAGTCCTGCAGCCAAAAGTTATGCGTTTCCGAGAACGCGGCGAAGTCACGCGCCAACGCTTCGCTCGGTTGCTGCTGAAACTTCTCCCAAGCCAGCTGAAAAATGTGCAGCTTGAATTCGCGTACCTGGTCGAACTGAACGGGGCCGTCTGGCATCGAAACGTGTTGCCACTCACCCGCGTCTACCAGCCCGTCCTCCGTCAATCGCTCTGGGCTGAGCAACAGCAGGTTGCCAGCGAAAGTTGAGAGCGGTTCATAGGGTGAGTTGCCGACGCCGGTTGGGCCGAGCGGCAGAATTTGCCACCAGCTCTGTCCCGCACCCGCCAGCCGATCGACCCAGCGTTCGGCGGCTGGTCCCATATCGCCGATGCCGAAGGGAGTAGGCAACGAGGTGACGTGCAGCAAAATACCGCAACTTCGTCGCTCGGACGCGAAGTAATCGAACCGCTGAGTCGAGGAGTGGGACATGGCGTCTAGGTTCCGCAACGAAAGTTGGCAGGGGCGGAGGATGGCTACGTAACCGCAAATACTGCGCGGTCGGTTGATCTTACCTCGCATTCTACGCAGCGCGGAGGACCGTAGCGGTTGCTTTTAGGCCAAACGCACGTCGCATCGGTGATGTTCTGGCGAACAGCTGACGTCCGCGCGCGCACCCGAGTCTCTCGACCGGGGCACGAGTTTGGTGATTCGTGTCGCCTGGCGTCGCACAGCTCATAAAGTGGCGATTGTTGACGGTAGGCCAGCGATTCATCGCCGGTGCTCGATCGGCAAACGAATTCGGTTGTTGTGTCGCGACTGTTGAACCGTCGAACGCCCAGACGCTCGGTAATCGGCATGTGCCATTGCCTTCACGAGCACGAGGGCACGCCGTTTCTTGGTCACTCGTCTGGCGATTCGTCCCGTTCGTAGCCGCCGTACTGGAACGCGGCGATCAGGTCGGCTGTTGTAAATCGTCCGTCGCCGTTCCAGTCGCCTTGCTCCCAAGTGACCGCATCGAACTCGGGACTCTCATAGAAGCCTGCCGCGAATACTGCGACGAGATCCGACGAATCGAAACGTCCATCGCGGTTGGCATCGCCAAACGGGATATGCAGCCACAATTCATAATTGCCGGTTTCCGTACCGTATCCTGAGACGGCCAGATAATACGCGTCGGTGGCAGGAGCCTGCCAAATCAACCGCGCGCCGAAGCCAATGCCCGAATCGTCATCGCGGGCCAATTCGCTCGTACCATCGGGACCGTAGAGGACAATTTGCGAATCGTTGAGTGTGCCGGGCGAAGTCTCCAGCACATAGACAAGTCCCGCGACCGCATCGAACTTGAAGTAATCGACGTCATCCGGTTGGTTGACGTTGGCTAATAGATGGACCGGTAAGTTGTCCAACTGCGTCGCTTCCTCCGGCGTATCGCCGTGATCGTCGTCGCCGATCGGCAAGGTTTCACTGGCCGTCAAACGGTACGTGCCCAAGTTGCTGGCACCATAAGCGCGAACCTCAACATAATACGTGTCCGTTGAGGGAGCGGTCCAAGCAATCCGTGACGCCAAACTGATGTCGTAGTCGTCGTTATAGGCCAACTCGTTTCCAGCAGCATCAATCAGCCTTAGAATCGAATCCGGCAATTGTTCGAGCACGACGGTGAACACATACTGCCCACCATAGATGGCTTCGAAGGCAAACCAGTCAAGATCTTCAGATTGATTGATTTGACCGGGGATATCGGCTGGGAATGCGAGCGGACTTGCTGTGGCGGCGACATTCCCATGATCGTCCCCAACAACGATCTCTTCGCTAAGAGAAACTTCGTAAGTGCCGAGCGCTACTTCATAGCCAACGACTTGCACGAAGAACGTCGCAGACGTCGGAGCGCGCCAGACAATTCGGGAGCCGAGGTCATTGTCGTAGTCGTCGTTAAATGCCAGTTCCGTGACACCGTCCGGTGCCAGTAGGCGGAGAATCGAATCGTTGAGCGTTTCCAATTCGGTTGAGATCGTGTAAGTAGCCCCCGCCGTTGCGGTGAACGAGAACCAATCCTGATCGAAGCGGACGCCGATCTCGCCGTGAACCTCCGAGCCAACTTCAAGGGGCGTCGCTGAGGCGTGCGAATTGCCATGATCGTCGTCCTTGGGGTGTTGTTCCTCGACGACCAAAGTGTAAGTACCAACGTTGCTGCCATAGCCACTGGCGGCGATGTAGATCGTATCGTCTGCGGCGGCAAACCAAGCGATCGTGGCGGCCAACCCTTCGCCACCATCGTCATCGCGTTGCAACAATGTCGTGCCGTCGGCGGCATAGAGTGCCAATACAGAATCGTTTAGCGAGCCATTCAGTTGTGACGTGATCGTGTATGTTCGATCTGCCTGCATTGCCAAGCGAAACCAATCGACATCACCCGACAATTCAATTTCCGCCTCGATCGAACTGTCGGCTGTGATGGCCTGCGACGTTGCCGCGTCGTTGCCGAAATCGTCCACGACAATCCGCGCGATATCATGAACATCGAAAGCCTCACCGTGGCCGTCGTCTAGGTCATGATAGACGACGTCAATCGTCTGCGCTGCATCAACTTGTAATATGCCGTCGCCAGCGGTAACCGGCGCGGCGCTTAATGCAATCTCGCCACTAAACCGACCCGGGAAACCTTCGTGCAAGACGACTTCTTCTTGGTCGCCGTTGTCGGCCGTGATCCCAACTGCGACGGACCCGGCGCCGATGAGCGTCGTATCGCCCAGCGTAATGTGGGCGCTCTGGCCGGCCGCATAACGCTCTTGCGTAAGATTCACAGAACCCAGCGGCGCTAGTTGGACTCGTTTATCGACCCAATCCGCGAAGGATGTCATTCGCGTGTAAATGCCGTAGCTATTCGGACGAGCGCAGCCGTTGCCCCAGCTAACGATTCCCGCCAGATAGTGCTGACCATTAGCATCAGTGACCATCAACGGACCACCGCTATCGCCTGAACAAGAATCCTTACCACCAGCAGCATAGCCCGCTGCCAACATGGTGTCAGCGATACGTCCATCGTAGCTGTTCGGCTCGTTAGCGACCTCGTTGGCAACGATGGGTACCGCCACCTCGTGCAGCTCATTGGGTATTCGAGAACTACCCTCCGACAGGACTCCCCATCCCGCCACAATCGCATCAACCTCGGGCGCAGCGAGTTCAGACTGGTCCGCGTGCAGCATCGGCAGCGGCTTGAGACTGGACACCGTCGACAACATGAGAATCGCAATGTCCGATTCGTTGGTGTACGAATTGTAATCGGGATGGACAATGATCTCGTCGACTCGATGAGACTTCCCGTTGGTCGATGACAGATCGGATCGACCGAGAACGACATTCAATGAACTCGGTGAAGTGCCCTCGACGCAATGAGCTGCCGTCACTAACGCATCCGGCGCGATCAACGTCGCGCCGCAGAAGTGCGTGGCATCTTGCAACGAGGCAGCCCACGGCCAAGCGCCGGGCGCGGAGGTCGTCCCACCGACGATGCGCGTTTCGCCATCATCTTTGGTTGGCAAGGGGGCGTCCGGCAGCCCGATGGTGGTCAGCAGATCGCGAGCTTCCAATTGCTCGCCGCGAACGTCACGGACGCGCCAATGACGGCGCTCAGGCCGGAAATGTCGCCGCAACTTGGTGCGCGGTCGTAAGACGGCGCGCCAGTTGAATCCAATTGGCCATCGCATCTTCGGCGCCTCGCTCGCTCCCATCCATTCAGTGACCAGGCCGAATTCCTCGACCGCAACTAGTGCGTCGGTACAGCTTGAAAAGGGGCTTCTCTGGCCGGCGCTAGCTGCATTGAAGGCCGCGTCAAATCGACGCTAGCGCGATTCCGCTGACTAAGTCGCGTCCCGTTTCCAAGGAGTGGCGATGCACTGGAGTAGATTCTAGCGATTGGGCAAGTTCGTGGCGATGCGAATTCTGGGCATGCTTAGAACCATGCTTCCAGACCAAAGTTCAGACCTTGCAGCCAAACCGATTCAGTTTCGAAGCGTTGAGCAGGAAAAAACGCTGGTGGATTTGCGATCGGTTGAGCCACGGTGGCGTTCAAGAAGCGACCGTCGATTCGCGTGTCAATTTGCTTGGCGGGCCGCAATACGTTGCTGAGCCACAAGAAAGAGTAGCCGCAGCGGGCCCGGATGTTAGGCGTCAACGCATAGCCCGCTGTCAGGTTTAATTCTGGAATCACCGTGACCGCGTCATGCTGAAAAGTGCCAATGTTTGTCGTTTGTGCAAAGACGCCGCCTAGTCGATTGCCACTGCCCGATACCATCAACGTTTGGCGATTGATGCCGAGCCCGCAGCGTCCGACGGCCTCCAAACTCCAACGACCACATTCACGCTCGCCCACGATCCCGAAATCGACGCCGTGATAATCGTTGTCCGTCGCGAATCGATCAACTCCTGTGATCACGCCAGTAGCTGGACTGAGCGAACTGTTGATCACCATCGACTCGTCCAAGTCGAGATATCGGTAGCCGAACAAGCCATCGACGCGAAACCCGTTTCGCTTAAAGCTCGGACAGCAGCCGCATCCGTCTTGGCAGCAGTAGGATGAATACAAGCGGCCGCGGAGGAGGCCGGATCCCGACCAAATCTGGGACTGAGAAGCTACGGATAGGGAATTGAGCGGCAGTGTTGCCGCGGTGCCGACCAACAAGTCCAGGCAAACGCAGCCATTGATCTGATTCGAAGGCAGCGTCAAGTCCATGTCAGTAAACGGAAACAGTAGCCCATTGGCCGCGCCGTTCGATATGGCGGCCGTTTCCGTATGCGACCCCAAGCTCCAGTAGTCGACCATCACGCCGCACAGCGCATCACAGTCGAAGTTATAACCACCACGCACTCGAACCCCGCTGCGCGCATCATCGTTCAGACGATTTCCACCCAACACCGAGTTGCCGTTGGGATCCGTTGCCAGCGTGTTGATGGCCTCGCCTTGCATCCACCACAGCAGGTAATCGACTTGGCCCCAGTAATGAGAACGAGCGCGATAGTAGGTGCCTCCGGGTGGCCCATACAAGCCCGCCGGGCCATAGTCGGTCCCCGTCAGTTCCGGCAAGTTCGAACGCGGCTGGTAACGATCCAACACCGACTCGACTGGCGTTGCCGCAGGAACCGCCGGCGGTTGCTCGCCGCGACCCGTTTGGGTTGCCACAAGCAAGAAGAGAATCGCGATGACTCGAGAGCGTTCGAAGTAACGTGACATCGTCGTACGATCCTTTGAATTGCTTGTCGCATGCTCACGTACGCCCGCGGCGCGCATGCTTAAAACGCCCGCGTCGATACCGTTGCGGTACTCGTGCGGCGAAGTGAATTACGACAAACAACTGCGCTGGGGATGGGAAGTACGGTGGGAGTCTGTCGAAGGGTGTATCGCAGCTAACTAACGATGGGAGCCGGAGGTGCCGCGGCAAAGGCAGCGCGTTCGCAACGCGACTTCGCAGGCGCGGCATCTCTGGTACCAAAAGTATCGGCGCGCGGTTGCGCCGCTTTTACGCGACTCGATAATATGACGCGTCAGGCAAGAGGGGTGGTTTTTGCGGCTGCTAGCGGCGTGTCGATGGCTGCGGCTGATCGCCGAAAGGCGCCAGCCCAACCAAGCATCGATTGAGGATTTCGGATTGATGAATGAATGAGTATTGAATGGATTTCTGAGACTTCCTCATTCAAAGCTCAGCAATCATCATTCAGAAATCGGCTCGCATGTGACAGCAGATTTGTGTGGTACGACGAGCCCTGAATCCCCCTCCCGACTGCGCGATTCAAGGCAGTTGAGAGTTCATTGCGGGAGGGGGGACGGCGCGCGTGGAGCTAAACCGCGGCCCTCACAGCTTCCGCAACGCCTTACCAGATGCGAATCCGCTTGTCGGCTGGCAAATACATCTGGTCGCCGTCTTTTACCTGGAACGCCTCTTGAAATTCATCCAGGTTGATTACTGGACCGTTGGCGCGATAGTGCGATGGTGAGTGCGGGTCGGTCAGCAGTCGACGCACCATCTCGGCATCACGATACTTACGTCGCCACGCTTGTGACCAACCGAGGAAGAAGCGTTGTTCACCGCTCCAGTCGTCAATGACCGGTGACGGCTGACCATTAAGTGCCATGTGATACGCCTTGAGTGCGATCGACATGCCGGACAAATCGGCAATGTTTTCGCCCAACGTCAGTTCGCCGTTGACATGCTTGCCCGGCAGGGGCTCATAGCTGTTGAACTGTTCGACCAGACGTTGCGTCAATCGTGTGAAGGCTGCGCGATCAGCGTCGCTCCACCAATTCGACAGGTTGCCATCACCATCGTACTTGCTACCTTGGTCATCGAACCCGTGACTAATCTCATGGCCAATCACCGCACCGATACCGCCGTAATTCACTGCGTCATCCGCGTTGGGATTAAAAAACGGTGGTTGCAGTATCGCGGCGGGGAACACGATTTCATTGAGCCCCGGGTTGTAGTAAGCATTGACGGTTTGCGGAGTCATGCCCCACTCGTCTTTGTCGACTGGCTTGCCGAGCTTGTCGAGCATCCGTTGATGTTCAACCTGATTCGAACGAAGAATGTTGCCGATCAGGTCGTCAGGTTTGATGTCTAGCGCCGAGTAATCCCGCCACTTGTCGGGATAGCCGATTTTCGTGGTGATTTTCTTCAGCTTCTCCTGAGCTCGTTGCTTGGTTTCCGGCGTCATCCACGTCAGTTCATTGATGCTGACTTCATAAGCTTTCAGCAGATTCTTGACGAGCTCATCCATACGCTCCTTCGCGGCGGGAGTGAAATGACGTTCGACAAACAGCCGCCCGACCGAGTCGCCAAGCACACCGAAGCTACCAGCGCCGCCTCCTGCAGTCGATTCCACTGCTCGCTTCCAACGTGGCTTCTGGGCGGGCACGCCTGCGAGTGCTTTGGCATGCAGGTCGAAGTTGGCGTCCACGAACGGCTGGGTCAAGAACGGCGCGGCACCGTCCAGCAAATTGAACCGCAAGTAGTGCTTCCATGCGTCCAGCGGCGTTTCGGCGACAATCTTTTCCAAGCCCGTGAAGAAGCTGGGCGTGACGACGTTGATTTCTTCAACTTGTCCAGCACCGGCGGCCTGCAAGAACGCTCGCCAAGGTATTCCCGGTTGACTATCAACCAGATCAGCAACGGTCTGCTTGTTGTAACGCTTCTCTGCGATCCGCAGTTCGGTACGCTCCCATTGCACTTCCGCTAGTTGCGACTCGAGCTTCAGAATTGCGTCGGCCGCAGCAGCGCCATCGGCGAACTCGGCCAGTTCATACAACTTGACGACGTAGTCGCGCAGTGCCTGACGCGCATCGATATACTTCTGATCGTCATTCAAGTAGTAGTCGCGATCGGGCAACGTCGTACCACTCTGCACGATGGCGGCCAGGTAGCGTGTGGAATCCTTGTCATCTTGATCGACATAGAAGCCGATGGCGCCACCGATGCCGATCGGTTGCAGCTTGCCGAAGAACTCGACCACTGCCGGCACCGAATCCAATTGGTCGATTTGAGTCAGCAGATCGCGCAGCGGTTCCAGCCCACGTTCGTTGATCAGCTCTTCATTCATGAAGCTGCGGTAAAAGTCGCCAACCTTTTGACGATCGCTGCCGATGGGAAAGTTCCCAGCGGCGCACTCTTCAATGATTTCCCGCTGCTTAACCAACGCTTCATCACTGAGAATCGTGAATGAACCGTAGTTCGATTTGTCGTCGGGAATTGGCGTGTGCTTCAACCACTCACCGTTGACGAACATGAAAAGATCGTCCTGTACACGCACGGAGCGATCGAACCCCTTTGCATCGATGCCCGAAGGCAATGCTTCCGCCCACAGCGCTGTGGCATTCACGCAGACGCCGATCAAGCTCCAGATGACAGTATTCCGCAGTCGCATCAAAGTGGTACTCCTAGGGTAAGTCGGTTATTCAGGCTGGTATTTGTTCGGCGTTGGGCGCTGGCATCGGTTCCGAGCGGCGCGAGTACCGCGGCCTCGACCATCGTTCCACAATGTTACAGATTCGCGTCGTCAACGGAAGTCGACGTGTGGAGCCGCCGCGCGTTAGCTTCGGTTCTGTGCATCCAATACCGAGAACCGTGCGGCGAACTCGTAAAGAACCGCGGCTAACGCCCAATGCCACTCAGTTGAGATTTTAGGATAGAGAAAACGTGTAGTTCCCTCTCCCGTCGCTGGCGTCCACTTCACGCAGTTCGACACCGGGAGGGGGCAGGGGGACTCGTCGTACCACACATC
>JAGQPK010001259.1 GCA_020426755.1 Planctomycetales bacterium | reverse complement strand
TTCGGCAGCAGATAGGGTGCACGGCTCATGCTTTCCATTCCACCGGCAACGACCAGCTGAGCGTCGCCAGCGCGAATACTCTGAGCCGCCAACATGACGGACTTCAGACCGGAACCGCAAACTTTGTTGATGGTGAAAGCACCCACTCGGTCGGCGATGCCAGCTTTGATACTAGCCTGGCGAGCAGGATTCTGGCCCTGCCCCGCGCCGACTACGTTGCCCATGATAACTTCGTCGATGTCCGCGCTATCGACACCCGCACGAACCAGCGATTCCTTAATCGCAATGGCCCCCAGCTCAGTCGCCGGCACCTCAGCAAGTGCCCCGTTTAGCGCCCCGATCGGCGTTCGAACCCCAGAAACGATCAGTGCTTCCGCCATCGCACAATCCCTCCTTCGTGCATCTGCCTGCGGCACAGTCAATCAACACGACCAACGCTCGCGGACTACCGCGATGCCGTTGTCATTAGCTCCGACCATTTTTCCACAGCCGTCTTGAATTCCGTCAGTTGAGCTTCTGACATCTTGCGCATCGATTCAAACGACTTCTTGTAAAGCTCCGTCACCTTCTGCTGGAACTCCTGCGGACTGGTCGACTGCGATACGCGAAAGATGTCTTCCAGTGCTTTGATGCCGGCTTCGTAGTTCTGGTCCACCAACTCGCGCTGACGACGCAGCAACCCTGTGGCCGCTTCCTCCCATTTGTCGCGCACCTGGTTGACTCCGTTCGCCGCCGCCGACATCGGTGACGTCGCCGGAAAGGCCTCCAGCCACTTGTGAATCATCTCCTGCTGCATCTTGACCGACGACTCAGTCGCCTTCTGCAGATTCTCAAAAACTTGCTCGAACATCGTCCCGACTCCTCTAACTGGAGGCGATTGGAGTAGTGAAACACGAGTTGTCAATGTTTACAAATCTCGTTCACCCATGCTCATTATTCAGCTCGCCCGGCCTCACGTCAACTGAAAAATGCTGCAAGTGCAGCATTTTTATAAATCGGCCAAACCGCGGTTGAAATCACACATAAAGTGCGGCAGAATGTAGCACCTACGCTGCACCTGCAGCAAATCCATTGCATTTGCAGCATTGATCCGGACTACTGCATCACAGGGCTCCCGATGGACGAAACCGTCGAAATCACTCGCTACCCGAATCGCCGGCTCTACGACCGAAGCCAGAAGAAGTACGTCACGATCGGCGACATCGAAGAAATGGTGCTCGGGGGCCGCACGATACGCGTCCGCGACAGCAAGTCGGATGAAGATCTAACTCGCGCCACCCTGGTGCAGATCTTAATCGAGCGTCACCCGGAACGGCTCAAAATGTTCCCGTTGCCATTCCTGCATGAAGTTCTGCGAGCAGACCAAACGGCACTCGATTGGCTGGCGATCTATTTCGGCAACGCCAAGTCGATCATGGACAACATGTCCGAAACCGGCGCCGCACTCTTCCCTGGCATGCAGTTTTGGCAATCCGTCATGTCAGGCATGGCGCCGTCGCCGACAACTGACAAGACTTCGACGAAATCAGACACTGCCGCTCCGCCTGCTGCGCAGACACAAGAAAACGACGAGTTAGCGCGGCGTCTCGTCGAACTGGAAGAGCGTTTGAGAAGAGTGGAAGAAGAGAGTCGAATCGAGTGAATCCAAGATGCAAGTTAGCCGAAAG
>JAGQPK010001258.1 GCA_020426755.1 Planctomycetales bacterium | reverse complement strand
GAAGCCTCACCCAAAGCTACACGAGCGGCCGATGGCGCCATCTTCTGGGATGCCGGTTCGCTTGCACCCGGACAAGAAGTGAGTGTCTCCATGCAGTTGATGCCGGTCACCGAAGGCGTGATTGGGAGCGTAGCGACGGTCGCGTTCGAATCCTCTGCGTCGGCTCGCACACGTTCGACGAAGCCCGCGCTGACAATCGAGCATACCGGTCCGCAGAAAGTCTTGCTGGGCGAGCCTGTGCGGTTCTCCATCAAGATTTCTAACCCCGGCACTGGCACGACGACTAACGTTGTGTTGGAAGAAGATGTCCCAACCGGGCTGTCTCATTCCTCCGGCGCCAAACTCGAATACGCCGTCGGTAGCATCGAACCTGGGCAGACTCGCCACTTGGAACTGACTCTCAAGGCCGCTCAAGCTGGCCAGGTGATCAACAGGTTGATCGCCAAGGCCGATTCGGGATTGACCGCGGAACATCAAGTTGAGCTCGAAGTTATCTCGCCGCAAATCCAAGTTGCCGTCGAAGGACCGGCTCAGCGTTATCTAGAACGCCAAGCAACTTACACGGTTGCCGTTGCCAATCCCGGCACCGCGCCTGCCAACGAAGTCGAACTGATGGCTTACCTGCCAACTGGCTTGAAGTTTGTCAGCACGAATAACTCTGGCTACTACGATCAAGGTCGCCATGCTGTGATCTGGAGCCTCGAACAGTTGCCTGCCGGCGAAATGGGTAAGGCACAGTTCACCGCGATGCCAATCGAAATCGGTTCCTTCCGCATTCGCGCCGAAGCACACGCCAAGATGGGACTGGAAGCTCATCAGGAGCGTGGTGTCGAAATCGACGGCATCGCTGCCCTGCTCTACACACTGACCGACAAGGTTGATCCGATTGAAGTCGATGGCCAAACGAAGTACGAAATCCGTGTGGTCAATCAAGGCTCCAAGGAAGCGACTAACGTTCGCATCGCAGCCGCTGCTCCCGATGGCTTGCAGATCGTGCAAGCTCAAGGCCCCACAGCAGAACGGCTACAAGGTCAACAAATTGCCTTTGCACCAATCGAACGCTTGCCTCCGAAGGGAGAAGCGGTGTTCGAAATCATGGTGCAGGGCCGAGCGGCCGGCGATCATCGCTTCCGTGTGCAAATGACCAGCGACGAAATCGAAACGCCGGTGATCAAAGAAGAAAGTACGCGTGTCTATGCCGACTAGCTGGTCGCACAGACTCCGTTGATTTCGGACAACTGATTTCTGAATGACGATGAGTTCGGAATGATGATGACGACGACGATCGCTGACAACTTGGCATTCAAAGATCGTCAATCATCATTCATAAATCAGACCAGCAATCTAGAACGTGGACTGTTGCAGGATATCAAGACCCTGCAACAGAGGCAGCACGTTGTTCACACCTCGACCGAACACTTGCTCCACCACATCAGTCGCTCGCGTGATCGGGGTTTTGGGCACTAGCACGATGTCCGAGTCACGCAACCAGATCTCATCGGACGGGATGGGCCGCTTGCCGTACAGCGCCCCGCGTAGATCAAGTCGAGTGGCCAGTAGTCGCCAGTCTTCGGCCCGTCGGAACACCACGATCTCACGCAAGTTGCCGCCATTCACCCAGCCGCCGGCCAACGCGATGGATTGCATTGCAGACGTCGGCCCCGTCAGGTC
>JAGQPK010001257.1 GCA_020426755.1 Planctomycetales bacterium | reverse complement strand
ACGGTGAGAACGACGCCAAGTATCAGCGCGACGGTGCGCCGAAGATGGTGCAGAACTTCTTAATCGCGCGGCGGTTGGTTGAAGCCGGGGCCCGCGTCGTATCCATGAACTACAGCCGCTGGGACTGGCATGGCGGTGACGGCATGAATTTTCCCCGCACACGCGAAGAAGCGCCGCTGCTGGATCGCGGGTTGACGGCGCTGATAACCGATTTGCACGAACGCGGTCTGGACAAAGATGTGTCAGTCGTGGTGTGGGGCGAGTTTGGTCGGACGCCGAAGATCAACAATCGCAACAGCCGCGACCACTGGCCCGCTGTATCATTCGCCTTAATGTTTGGAGGTGGAATGCGGACCGGTCAAGTGATCGGGTCGACCAATCGCTTAGGCGAACATGCGCATGATCGGCCTGTGAGTTTCCAAGAAGTTTTCGCGACCCTCTATCACAATGTCGGAATCGATGTGCGTTCCACGACCATACGCGACTTTCAGGGGCGTCCTCAGTACCTGGTTGACTCCGGTGTTGAGCCGATCGCAGAAGTCGTCTAGTGCTTGTGTCGCTCAGCTAAGATGCGGGGCGTAGATGGTTCGTCACATTGTCAGCGTCGGCTCATGGGCCGCAATCGTCGATTAACGGCGAGTGGCGGGGCGCTTGATGTGTTCTGCGAATCTGTGAAGTTTGAAATCATGAAGGCGTGCACGACATGATCCGACTTAACGTGCTCTACGGACATCCAGCGGATCCGGCCGAATTTGATCGCTACTACGAAGCGGTCCACATCCCCATCGCGCGAACGATGCAAGGACTGCTCGGCTGGACGATCGGAAAATGTCAGCCGATCAGCGGTCCCGAGCAGCCTGCATACTATATGATCGTATCGCTGTACGCCGAGAGTCGCGCTGCGATGGAGGAGATTCTGGCCTCGCCGGCGGGGCAGGCGACGATTGCCGATGTGCCGAAATTCGCTACCGGCGGCGTCACGTTCTTCTACGACGAACCAACCGTGTTGGTACCGTGTACGTTGAGCTGATGTTGTATCTGCGCCTCGCTGCATCTGCGTTTAATTCTACAAATCAAATCGCAGAGGCACGCAGACGGGGAGACACGGTGTACCGAATGCTGCGCCGCGTCTACGCAGTTGCGGTGTCCATTCCTGCCGATTGATGAGCAGGCACCGGCTGCTCATTGCGACTACGGCGCAGTAAGCGGAGCGTGGATCTGTTTGAGTTGTTCTGTCCGAATCTTGATGACCTTTCGATCATAGGTCATCAGTCCGTTGATTTCGCCTTCGACGTCAGTCGTCTGCGTGTACACGCCGGCCGAAATGCCGCGCCGTTTTAGGTCTAGCAAACGTGTCATCGATTCGCGATAGCGGTCCAAGTATTCGGCTTCGGTTTTTGGTAAACCACCGTAGCCCCAGTTTTGCTTGCTCTCTTTCCAAAGATGCTCTGCGACGGGCCAACCGTGTCCGCCAAATTCTCCCACGACCTTGACGAATGATGCGAATCGCTCGGCGTCGAATGGAAAATCAGGATGCGGGTAGTTGTGGCGATCAACAATATCGCCAACGGGCCAAAAGTTGCCGCCGCTGGCGATGTTGACGAGTCGCGAAGGATCGCGGGCTTGCGTCCACTTGCCGACTTCGGCGGTGCGATGTTGCCCCCACGCTTCAT
>JAGQPK010001256.1 GCA_020426755.1 Planctomycetales bacterium | reverse complement strand
CGGCACGGGCCAGCCCTGCTCTTCGGCGTGAATCAGTTCGTAATCCCAGTAAGCGCCTTTGATCAGCCGCACCGTCACCTGTCGGCCCGTGCGTTTCGCCCATTCAATTAGGTTCGTCGCATCTGCTGGACCGCTGCGTAAGTATGCTTGAATGGCGATGCCAGCCGAAAAATCGATTTGTTCACAACACCGCTGAAACAGGGCGATCGTCAGATCTTTGTAAGCAGACTGTTCCATGTCGAAATTGACAAACACACCGCGCTCGGCTGCGCAATTCAGCAACGGCGCAATTCGCGCCGACAAACGCTCGATTGTACCGGCGAAATCCTCGGGTTTCACATGCGCCGAGAGTGACGAGATCTTGACACTCACGTTGACGCGCGGCGTTGCACCCAAATGATCGCTCTCGAGCACTGGCTGAGCGGGCCAGGTCCGCGTGGCCTCGTCTAGCTCGACAATCAACCTCAAGTAGCGCTGCAGATAGGCGTCGGCCTCGTCGTCACTAAGCGACGCTTCTCCCAGCAAATCGACACTAAAGGCGATGTTGTCTTGCCATTGACGAGCCAACTGTGGCAAGGCCGCGGCAACGTTGGCGCCCGCGATGAATGAGTCCGCCATCCGTTCGATGCTGCCGGTCACCGTCTTGGCCAGCGAGCCTTTCAGCATCCCGCCGGCCTTGAGTCCCCAACCGAGTCCCGGTGGCAGGACGACATTGGGCTGATGCAAGTAATCAAGCAGCACGTCGTGGACCAACTCGGGTGAATTAAGCGTCGGGAAGACGTCGACGTAACGAAACAGTTGCGTCTTGAAACTGGCGTCCCCCATCGCCCAATCCAGCAATCGGTCCGATGCCTGCTTCCTCATTCCCGCCAAACGACGATTATGCCGCCGCATACCCGCGAGCAACTCCTGCCCCCGCTGGAGCGTCACGCTCTCCAGGTCCGCCGAGGCCGCAGCCTGCGTGTGTTTCGCTCGATGCGGAAAGAAGGAAAACACAGCCGAGACTCCAATAAAATGGAATAGACGCTAGTATAGTAGACGCATACCGTCTACTATGCAAGACGTCACGACAGTATCCTGGAACCAGAATGTACGAGGTTTGACGATGGACGCCCACGATCAGGTCGGCGAACAATCCACCGCAAGCGCCGACTCGGCGACGCTACGACTGTGCCAGCGAATCAAAGACCTGCGCACGACTCGCCGATGGACACTTGAGCAGCTCGCTGCCACATCCGGAGTCAGTCGGTCGATGATTAGCCAGATCGAACGGCAGCAAGTGAATCCGACATTCCACGTCGCTTATCGGATTGCGCAAGCCTTGGGCGTTTCTCTCAGCGAACTCGTCGATGATGTGCACGATGAAACCGCAATCGAGACAATTCGCGCCGACGATCCGCATTATCACTTTCGCCATGACCGCAGTCACAGCTTGCGGACGCTCTATCCAATGCATTTGGAAAAGGGCGTCGAGTTCTATGAGTTAAAGCTGCCGCCCAGCGGGGCCCTGCAGAGCGAACCCCACATTGCTGGCACGCGCGAGTTTCTCACGGTGCAGAAGGGACAAGTTCGTGTCATCGCGGGAAACTCGGAGGCGGTGCTCAGCGCCGGCGATTCTGCGCGCTACTTGGCAGATCTGCCCCATTCGATCGAGAACGCCGGTCGCGGCGAAGCG
>JAGQPK010001255.1 GCA_020426755.1 Planctomycetales bacterium | reverse complement strand
CGCAAGATCATTACCGCCGAGGACCCTGTCGAATATTATCTGCCCGGCATCAATCAGGTCGAGGTAAAACATAATATTGGGCTCGACTTCGCTCGCATCATTCGCGCGATGCTTCGACAAGCACCCAATATCATTCTCGTTGGCGAGATGCGCGATCTTGAAACAGCGGGCATGGGTATCCAGGCTTCTCTCACTGGACACTTGGTTTTCAGTACACTACACACCAACGACGCGCCCAGCGCTATGACCCGCATGGTGGACCTTGGTGTCCCCAACTATCTGGTTGCTAGCAGCGTCGTGGCCGTGCTCGCTCAGCGACTTGTGCGTGTCGTTTGCGGCAAGTGCAAGCAACCGTACAAGCCATCCGAGGCGCTGCTTGAGGAAGCGGGGATCCCAATGGAGCTGGCTGCGAAGGGCAACTTCATGAAGGGCACGGGCTGCAACGCCTGCAACCAGAAGGGCTACCGCGGACGCATCGGCATTTACGAATTGATGATGATGACGTCGAAGATTCGGGAGATGGTTTTCAAGAATTCATCCGCGATCGACATCCGCGAAGTCGCGATAAAAGAAGGAATGACAACGCTTTACCTCGACGGCATCGCCAAAGCTCTGCGGGGTGTCACGACGATCGAAGAAGTCTTCCGCGTTGCGAAGAAGACGGAGTCGGATGTTGTCGCTGCTTAACATGCTCAGCAAGTGAAACGCTTGGCGACTGCTCACACATGGCAACAATCGCCTCAACAGCACAACGACGCAGTCGCCCTATTTACGCCAGAACTCTCTAGCAACCGACTCGTCGTCATTAGAATAAGATCACTCGATCAAAACGAAATCACGCTCAACATCCCCTATTGCGACCACAACGGGTTCGCAATGTGAACGTTGAGTGTTCACCCGATTCATTGCCACCACAGGTTGTTTTTTTGCACAAAACTTGTTCGCTCGTTCAGCGACGAGAATAATCGGACGAATTCGCAATCACGCCACCGGAATCAGGGGCCGAGGCGTTCTTGTCGCGATTGGTTTCTCGTCAGTTGAATTGGTTTGAGTCACGATTCGCGAACCGGATCCACTGGTCTTACGATCACGATGTTGATGATCTGAGACACAGGAACAGAGGAGAGGTTCACGCATCAGGATCGACCGCGAGCGTCCGTGCGCTTACGCGAGGGAAGTCCGATCTATGGCTACGATTCTGATTGATAAGCTGCTGGCCGCCTGCGTGAAGCAGGGCGCTAGTGATATTCACATCGCGGTCGGCCAACCGCCCGTGTTTCGGTTGCATGGTCGCATGCGAAAGCTCGAGACCAAAGTACTGGAGCCGGACGACACGCAGGCGTTGATGAAGAGCATCACGCCGGATCGATGCCAGCTGGAACTTCAGGAAAAGGGCGGCAGCGACTTTGGCTTTGCGTTTGGTGATCAGGCGCGGTTCCGAGTTTCGATCTTCAAACAGCGCGGCAACATCGGCATGGTGTTGCGGCAGATCCCAAATACGATGCTGACGTTCGACCAGCTCGGCTTACCGGCGAAGGTCGGCGAGTTGTGCATGCGACCACGCGGGCTGTTTTTGGTGACGGGCCCGACGGGTTCTGGCAAGAGCACGACGCTGGCTAGCATGATCAACTACATCAATGAGACGGTCGACCACCACATTATCACGGTGGAAGACCCG
>JAGQPK010001254.1 GCA_020426755.1 Planctomycetales bacterium | reverse complement strand
GTATTTTTCGGCGAGACCGAAGTTCAGGCAAATGCTCTTTGCGTGCCCAATGTGCAAGTAGCCATTCGGCTCGGGAGGGAACCGAGTATGGACGCGACCTTCGTACGTATTGCGTTCGTTGTCTTGCGTGATGATTTGCTCGATGAAGTTCAGCCGTTCCGTGGATTCGGAGGCGTCTGCCATAGTTGCAATCCTTCGAAAATGACCTGACGTAATTCAAGTTATGTCGCACCGCTCCGGGCCAAGCGTCTGGCCGTCGGCGATCATAGTTCAGACACGAGCCATAGCCGCGTCAATTCGTGCCAACACGGACTCCCGCCCCAGAATCTCAAGTGACTCGAACATGCCGAATCCTACGCTCTTTCCTGTCACAGCGACACGAAGTGCATGGATAACTTGTCCCAAGGCGATGCCTTGTTCCGCCACCCAGTCCTTCAGACGTTGCTCCAGACGCGCCGCGGTAAATTCAGTCTCGTCGGCCAACACGGCGCGGAACTCTTGCAGCAGCCGCGCGGCGTCTGCTGGTTTGCGAAGTCGCTTGTCGAAAGCCTTCTCATCGTAAGTCAACTGATTGTCCGCGACAAAGAACTCAGGGTACTGCAAGATGTCGCCGCCGACGACGAGTCGATCGCCGGCTGCAGCAACAACTTGGCGGACGCGGTCCGGAGCAGCCAGGTTCGCCGCAGCGGCGATCCAACCGGCACGTTCTGCAAACGGAGTTACCGCCGCCAGCTTTTCGTCCAGCGACAGTTTCTGCATCTCGTAGGCCTGGAAAGCCAAGAGCTTTTGCGGATCAAAACTGGCTGGGGCCTTGTTCACGCGTTCGAGCGAGAAGTTGTTGATCATCTCCTCCGCCGTGAAGTGTTCCGTGCGATCATCCAAGGACCATCCTAGCAGCAAGAGGTAGTTGACCACCGCGTGTGGGAGAAAGCCCACTTGCTGATAGAAGTCCACGATTACCGGGTTGAAGGTTTCGGCCGAAATCTGCAGGCCGATACTTTGAGCGATCGTTTCGCCGAGCTCACACAATGCAGCGAAGTCGCGATTCTTGCGGTAGCTGTCGAGCTTCCGCTTGCTCAATTTCGTACGGCTACCGGGTTCGGCCACGAACGGGATATGCGCGAATTGAGGCAGTTCGTAGCCGAGCGACTGGGCAATGAATACCTGCCGCGGAGTGTTCGACAAGTGCTCCTCGGCGCGGATGACATGTGTGATCTGGAAATCGTGGTCGTCGACGACCGTGGCCAGGTGGTAAAGGCACGATCCGTCGGCGCGTTGAATCACGTGATCTTGTTCGCGCTGCCATTCAAACGAGACTTGGCCGCGAATCAGATCGTTCAGTTCAAGCGTGCCCTCACGCGGCATCTTCAAGCGGACGACGGCCTGCCGGCCTTCGGATTCGAAGCGAGCTCGTTCCTCAGGAGTTTCCGCCATCCAGCGTCGGCTGTAGGTGTAAGACGTCTTCGACTGCTCCGCCGCTTGCCGCTCCTGCTGAATTTCTTCTGGCGTCGCGTAGTCATGGTAGGCAGCGCCGCGTTCAACAAGCGTCGTGACGGCGGCCTGATACTGTTCGAGCCGTTGAGATTGGTAGTACGGCGCGTACGGCCCGTCCACGTCCGGGCCCTCGTCCCAATCGATGCCTAGCCAACGGAAGCCGTTGAGAATCGGCTGCAGTGCTTC
>JAGQPK010001253.1 GCA_020426755.1 Planctomycetales bacterium | reverse complement strand
AGCCGCCCGTCCCCATTCACATCTCCCACGCCGAGTCCATGTCCAAAGCGTTCGGCTGCGATACGATCCGAGATCGTATGGAACTTCCAGGCTGCGAGCGGGGCGTCTGGATCGACCGTTGCATAGCCGAAAAAACCATCACGCGTGCAAACGAGTTCCGGTGTGTCGTCGCCGACAAGATTTGTGAAGTGCGGCGATTCGTTCGACACCCAATCGAACACTTCATGCTTGGGCCAAGGTTTATCCCAACCGGCTGCACCGGGATTCTCGTAGACGTACGCCGGCGTGCCGGGGAAGCCAACGACGAAAATGTCGTTGCGGCCATCCTTATTAAAGTCGTAGACCCAAGAGAAAAAATTGTCTGCGTAGCCATTCACATCTTGTGGCTTGGCCGGATAAAGTTCGTGGCGTTGCTGAAACGCCGGCCCCTCAAACCAGTAGGGACCGTACACCGCATCGGCCTGGCCGTCGCCATTTAGATCGCCAGCGTGCGCACCTTCCGAATAATAAACGTCGGTCAACTGAATGCGATCAAATCGTATCAGCTCACGCTTGTTTTCATTCGACTCCTGAGCCGGAACGAGCCGGGCCATGAAACACATTAACGTAACGCCAACGAATCCCATGATGACTAACCGAGCTAGTCGACTCTGTTGACGATCGTAGAAACGCAAAACGCGGCAACGCGATACGGTCATAGCTGAAAAGTCTCCGACAAGTTTGCTGAACTGAACGCATTGTCGCCGTCCCGGGTGGTTTTTTCAACTGAGTGCCATTGGGCGTTCGCCGGTTCTCGCTGTCATTGGAATCAATCGCCGGGGAAAACCGAAGCTAATGTGTTACGGCGAACTGCCTGAACCGACGCTAACGCGCTGCGGCGAACTGAGTTCCGCACGCGGCATGCTCTGCCGAGCAGCAGCGCCAATTCGCAAAAAGGGGACTGCCAACTGGCCAAGCAGATGCGTCATAATGGGATCTCGCCATCGACCTGGCTCGCGAAGTTCCCGTGGGCCCTCGTCAAGTATGCCCGCCGTTTCGACTTCCCTGGAGATTCACACGTGTGCCAACCTCTAGCGACCGCCTTGGATCGCCACGTCGACGTTGTCGCTGCCACGTTCCGCAGGGCCAGTGTCATGCTGCTGCTTGCCTGGTTGACGGCAGTTCATGTCAGCGGCACGGCAAGCGCTGAAACGCCATTGGATTTCAATGAGCATATCAAGCCGATCCTGTCTGATCGCTGCTTCATGTGCCACGGACCGGACAACCAGCGACGAGAAGCCGATCTGCGACTCGATCAGCGCCAATCTGCGCTCCGCGAAACTTCCAGCGAATGGGGCAGCCACATTGTCAAGCCTGGCGATCCGGCCGCGAGTGCCCTGTACCAACGGGTGATCACCGACGATGAATCGGCGCGAATGCCACCGCTCGAAACGAACCTGTCGCTCAGCAAAGACGAAACCGAATTGATCCGACGCTGGATTGCCGAGGGAGCGAACTGGACAGAGCATTGGGCTTTCACGCCAATCGAACGTCCCGAGGTTCCTCAGAATCCGGCCCCTTCGTCGTGGCAGACAACGCAGACCGACGATTCGAATCGTACGACAGCAGCACCTACACGACTTGCCAAATGGGAACGCAACGAGGTTGATGCATTCGTGCTCCATCGCATGTTGCAGCACGATCT
>JAGQPK010001252.1 GCA_020426755.1 Planctomycetales bacterium | reverse complement strand
CGACAACGCATCTTGGGACTGGCAGGAAGCCAATGACAAGCTGACGTCGCTCAACAAATTTGCCGAAGACTATTTCGAGCAACATGTTGCGATCATCGATGGCTCAGAACACGAAGGTGAAGAGCCAGACATCGACGGCTGGGAAGATGAGCCCGGAGTATTCGACTTTCAAGACGAGGTCAACAAAGCGGAGGAGCTCGCCAACCCATTTCCTGAAGGCGACGCACGTGATTGCGTTCGCGCCTGGCTCGAAGCAAGCAACGAATCGCTCCGCTTAGTCGAACAGGGGCTGGCCAGACGACGCTATCAAGTACCACAAGAGAATCTCACGGCATTTCTTAGCACGGGCAACAAAATGGAGGAGGTGCCCGTGCCGCGGAACATTGCGAAACTAAAGGTCGTGCTGTGCAACGAGTCTCTCGCGCGAGGCGAACCTGCACTTGCAACCCAACACCTCGTCGACCTGCTGAAAATCGCCAACATGACAATGTACGGCGAAGGCTACCTGGTCCACTACATGGTCGCGCTGGGAGTTCACAGGATGGCGATGGATGCGGTCAACGCATTCGCCTTCTCACCCCAGATCACAAATCAATCGCTGGCAAAGATACTCGACTTCGTGCCGCAGACGATGCCCAGCACCCAATCGCTGGCGCGTGTATTTCGCGTCGAGGTTAGCTACTACGTACAACACGACCTCCCAGTGCTGCCTCCGACTGCAGATTTGCAACAACTCGTCGACACACTGATCAAGAAGTACTTGCAGCTCGGCAACGACGAGCTAAACGAAATGTTCACCAGTCACGAACAGATTGACCGCGTCCGCTCAGGAATGCTGAAGCTGTTTGACAGACATCCCCAGCCGTTCGACGCCGCAGACACAATCAGAATTTACAGCGAGTCAGTCGCAACGATGATTAACGACCTCTCGTCGCCATGGCTACAACGCAAGCAGGACATCGCACAACCGTGGCTCGCCGAGATCGCTGCGTGGCCAGAACCACTCTCCTTTATCAACGACCTCAGCTTTTCTCTGTCGGGCGATGAGAAAGAGGAACGAGTGGTGACGGATTACGAACTTAGCCAAGCACAAGTCAAACTGCGGCAAGTCCACAATCCGATTGGCAAGCACATGCTGCACTACTTCAACACGTTCGAAAGCATTCGCCGTGCTCACCACATCGGACAACTGCATGCAGAGATCGCCGGTGTGTTTATCGCGTGTCGCATGTATCGCGACAAGGAGCGACGTTTACCCGATCATTTGTCAGACTTGGTCACGAGCGGACTATTGCCGTCGGTGCCCATCGATCCGTTCTCTGGCCAAGCAGTGCGATACGATCCACGCCGTCGATTGATCTGGTCATTCGGGATTGACGAAGTAGACAACGACGGTCACTGGGATTTCGATGCCGCGTTTCCTGACGGCGATGATATCGTTTGGCGCATTCCTTAGTTGGTGGCGTCACTTTGAGTTCGCCGTTATGGCACGAGCCACGGTTTTCGGTGAAGAACCGGGCGCCAAAACCGCGAGCTTCATCGTCAGCTTATCAAACAGCCCAGCAGCGTCTCCCTCAGCAGCATGCGGTTTCGCATTCTTTGGCGACATCGCGGTTACAAAGCGATCTATTCAAACACCGCCAACTGCGGCAGGTGATCACTCAGCGAGAACGACGCCGGATCTGC
>JAGQPK010001251.1 GCA_020426755.1 Planctomycetales bacterium | reverse complement strand
ATCTGTCGGATCTGTCAGATCAGTCAGATCAGTCAGATCAGTCAGATCAGTCAGATCAGTCGGATCTGTCGGATCCCGTCCGATCTGTCGGATCTGTCCGATCTTGCTTCAATTCTTAGCGCGAAGGTGGTACAGTCGCAGTTCTCGCGATCATTCCTACCCATGCGGTTCTCGCCAAGAAAGGGATCCCACCATGAACCGATCCAACCGTCGAACATTTCTCAAGAGCTCTGCAGCCATTGGTGCCGGAGTGTTGCTCAGCGGCACGCGGGCGTCCGGGCGCGTCATTGGGGCGAATGATCGCCTGAGAATTGCGGTCGCCGGCGTGAACGGCCGGGGCGGCAGCCACATTGACGGCTGGTTGGCTCAGGAGAACGTGGAAATTGCCTACCTGATCGATCCCGACAAGAACGTACTCGGTCGGAAGCTCGAGCAGGTGCAGCAACGGTCCGCGGGACGCTTCACGACCAAGGGCGTTGCCGACGTGCGGGAGGCTCTCGACGACCCCACGCTGGACGCGATTTCGATCGCGACGCCGAATCACTGGCATTCGTTGATGACGATTTGGGCGGCGCAAGCCGGCAAACACGTCTATGTTGAAAAGCCCATGAGTCACGACGTCGGTGAGGGACGCATTGCCGTGGCGGCGCAGAAAAAATACGGCGTCGTGATTCAGCATGGTACACAGAATCGCAGCAACGCTCATATTGCGGGAGTTCACGAAGCAATCCAGGCCGGCAAATGGGGCCCGCTCAAGATTTCCTACGGATATTGCTGCAAGCCACGCGGCTCAATTGGGACCGAACCGATCGGGAATCCTCCCGCTGAACTCGACTGGAATCTGTGGCGCGGGCCTGCCTCGATCGATCAGTTTCACGCAAACTATGTGCACTACGATTGGCATTGGTTCTGGAAGACGGGCAATGGCGACTTAAACAACCAGGGCACGCACCAGTTAGATATCGCCCGCTGGGCGCTCGACCCGTCGCTCACACATCCCGTGCGCGCGATGGCGATTGGTGGTCGATTCAAATGGGACGACCAAGGCGAGACGCCCAATACGATGTTTGGCATCGCAGAATATCCGAATGGCCAGTGGGTCTTTTTCAACGTGCGCAACGTCAATTACTCAGGGTACCAGCGACAGGTTGAGAACGAGTACTACTTCGCAGATGGTGGCAAGATCGTTCGCGATCACTACTATGCGGCCGGCAGTAGCGAAGGTGAGCCAATCAAGGTGGAGCCCGGCAAGGTAACGCCGGGCGGGAACTGGACGAGTTTCATTTCCGCGTGCCGCGCCGGCGATCCCGACATGGCCAACGGAAATGTGTATGACGCGCACTACGGATGCGTGCTGGGACATTTGATCAACAACTCTTACCGACTGGGCAAGAAAGTGCCCTTTAACGCCAAGGCTGGTCAATTTGGTGACAACAAGGATGCGTATGAACACTTCATGAAGTTGCATGAGGTGATGCACGAGGGAGTCGGGATTCCTGAAGACAGCGCCGAGTATACGGTCGGGCCCTGGTTGACCTTCGATCCAGAAACGGAGACTCACACGGGCGATTTCGCCGAGGAAGCCAACCAGCTGCTCAAAGATGCAAACCGTCCCGGCTTTGAAGTCCCGACGGTCGACAGCGTCTAAGCCACTTCGCTGCTTCGCAACCGAGCCAATTTCCGGGGCC
>JAGQPK010001250.1 GCA_020426755.1 Planctomycetales bacterium | reverse complement strand
CGCCGTTTGCGTTCGACAATCTCACACACCCGGATAAGGATGAAGAAGCTTTCGAGGTTGGCCATTTCGTTGGGGCGCGTCGTGAAGTGTTACTCTCACGCGCAATTGAAACTCTTGCGCCCGAACCGATCCTGGCTGGCTATGCAAAACCCGGTACTGTGTTGATTGGTCGACTTTATGCCGAAGATGGGTCGGTCGTGGCCGAGACAAACGTGACCGCCAACGCGGCCGGCAATTGGGTGATGCAGTTCTTTGGTACCAAGCAAATCGTCAATACACGTGTCATCATCGAACATGTCGCCACGGAGAACGTCGAGCTCGGCGCGACAGACTTCAAGCTAACGGATGACACTTATCGGTCGTTGCAGTTGGACGCCGAACACGATCGCGCATTGACACCCGGAACCATTCTGGCCGACGCTCCGAGTACATCAATGGAAGTTCAGCATAGGCAGTACTTGAACCCGCTGAGTTTGCTCAACTAGTGCGCGTGCGATCAAATCATGACGTCCCAAGTGCGACCCACTTCAACAACCAATGACCCTACTTAATGGATTCGAGTAGAGTTTCGGCACGACTTCGAGTGGAACTTTCGGCGCTCGACAAGGTCATGGCTTTTTGCAGGAACTTTTCCGCGACGTACCGGTCGCCTCGAGCAATCGCTCGCTCGGCAGCTCGGATTGCCTTCAATGCGTTTGCCTGTCGTAGCTGTTCGCGGCGTTGATTGACACTGGACTCCGTAGCGGTTTGTGTTGGTGTGCTATCGGCGGCCGCTTCCACTTGGTCGCCTGCCAGACGTTGTTGACGGAGAAGCTGCAGTGTTCTCTGTTGATTGGCAAGATACTGCTGCTGCTGATTCAGGTAAGAAACGTATGCCAAAGGAAATTGACTTCCCATCGCCGTTGTTGCCAGCGGATTCTGGCTACTCAATGGACTCATTAGTCCGCCTGCGGTGGATAATGGACGAACGCTGCCGCCACCGGTCGTCCCTCGTCCACCGCCTCGATTACATTGGGCTCCTGCCGGCAATGCCGTCCCAATTATAATGGTGGACGCAAGTAACAGTGTGTAACCTTGGTTCGCCATCTCTCAATCCCTTCTTGCCGCAGGTATTCGTTTTCGTCAAAACAAACGTGCCTAACATTGAGGGGCAGGAATTGGCAATGAAAAGTAACGCGACCGATGCGAAAACCGAGGATTGCCTGATCGATGCCACTTTAGAGGGTTGAATTGAGTCTTAACGAGTACAAACGCAAACGTGATTTCGAGCGGACGCTGGAACCCGCCGGCGAAGAAACGCTGGGGCGGTCTGGTCGCGCGCAAGGCACACTGCGCTTCGTTGTACAGAAGCACGATGCGAGCAAACTACATTACGACTTCCGACTAGAGCGTGATGGAGTGCTGTTGAGTTGGGCAATACCCAAAGGGCCCTCACTCGACCCTCGGCAAAAGCGATTGGCGGTGCGAGTTGAGGACCATCCGCTCGAGTATGCTTCCTTCGAGGGTTGCATCGCGGCAGGGCAGTACGGTGCCGGTACGGTTCTGGTCTGGGACTTTGGGACATGGCAGCCTGAAACCGATCTCAATGAACTCGATGCTAAAGGCGAGCTGAAGTTTCGGCTCGACGGCACGAAACTCAATGGACGATGGATGTTGGTTCGCTTGGGTGGAGCCAAGAGTACCGAGTCGCG
>JAGQPK010000124.1 GCA_020426755.1 Planctomycetales bacterium | reverse complement strand
GAGATCGCGGGGCAGGTCAAAAGCCATGGCTGGTTCTTGCATGCACTGACGGGCGAAACTTGGCTGCTCAAGTTGAAATTCCGTACCGCGAAGAAGTCGTTCCGCGCGGATGAACTGGAGGCTCGGTTCGATCTGAAGCCGCTCAATCAAATGCATGAACTGCCAATTTATGGCAACGAACCGCGCGTGCGTTGCCGCAGTGCGCGCGGTCCGTGGCAAGAGATCGAGTTCAAAGTGCACACGTGGGATGAAATCAATACGCCGGAGTTCTGGCAGTTTCTGGAAACTGCCGTGCGTGGATTTGAAAGTGTCGTAAATCATGTCGCGACAAATCCCGATGATGTGATGCCTTGGAAGAAGCTGGGGCAGAAGTGGCATCTCTCACGGCGCGGCTTTCCGCCAGGCAAAAGTGTCTCCTGGGAACCATCGCTGTTGGAAGATGTCTGCGCCATGTTGGAAGACGTCGCCGGTGACCGAAGTGAATTTCTCTGGAACAATCAACTGCTCGTGCATCTTTATGTGCGCGGGCAGAAGCGACCTTGGGCGACGTTGGTGACCAAGAAGCCCGAGTCGCTCGAACTGGCTTTGACCGGACCCAAGAGCATGATCGGTTTGGGACGCATTACCGAACTCGGACACAATCCGCAACTCGATGGCCAGTACGCTGACTACGACGTGATGCGATTGAGCTTCCGCAGCAACAAGGATTTCGAACGCGGAGATCTCCGTGAGTTCTTGAAAGAGCACTTTGCCGGCGTGCGTGGGCAAGGCAATGGCGACGGACGGGAGGACTAGCTGATGTCAGAAACACTGATCCCACCGTCGTTCTTGTTTCGCTTGGCCGTGCCCTGTCGGCATTATTCCGGTACTTGGGCGCCAACGGGTGTAGAGCTCGACGAACGTTACATCATGACGAGCTTTCATGCCGAGCTGAATCAAGGGCCGCGGTTCGCGGAGTTGCGCCTCGGGTGGAACGCGAAGGGGATCTACGTTAACTTGCGTACGACGGGTAAGCAGCAGACGCCCTGGTGTCGGGACACTCGTATCGATGACAGCGATGGCTTGACGTTGCTATTGGATACACGCAACGTGCCCGACATTCACCGCGCCGGCCGCTTTTGTCATCGCTACGTCTTCTTGCCACAGGGCGCGGGACGACTGCTTAACGATCCGGTCGCGACACTCGTTCCCATTAATCGAGCACGCGAGAATCCCAAGCCAGCGCCACGTGGTTCGCTGCAGATCGTCAGCGAGAAGCGTTCGGATGGCTACGTGATTAGCGCCCATATCGGTGCCGATGCGATCACAGGATTTGATCCGGCCGAGCATCCGCACTTGGGCTTCAACTACGCGATCGTTGACCGTGAATTGGGTTGGCAAACGTTCAACCTAGGTCCCGAGTTGCCGTTCATGTCCGATCCGAGTTTATGGGGGACGCTGGAGCTGGTGAAGTGACAACAAATATCGAATATCGAATATCGAATGTTGAGTGTTGAGTGTTGAGTGTTGAGTGTTGAGTGTTGAGTGGCCATTTGAACTTCGATATTCGAAATTCGATATTCGACATTCCAAAATCTGCTAGGGTGCGATGGCTTGATTGCCGTACTTCATGTAGTACTCGTACCAACGTCGCTGCAACGCCGCCTTCTTTTCCTTGGCGACGGCAGCTTGTGTGACGGCGGCATGGCGTGCCATGATCAATAGCACTCCGAACGTCACGTAGTTGTTCAAGAGTGAACCTTGCTTGAACGTGAGGATTCCTTGGTAGATGCACAGGCCAATGAGCGTCACCGTGACGCCACGCTCCACCTGTTTGTCTTTGGTGAGCTGATAAGCTCGCAGGCAATCGCGGGCGACGAAGACGACGAGTGTGAGAAACAGTGCCATGCCGAAGAACCCCAACTCCCCCATCACTTCGGCGACGAGCACGTGACAGTAGCGGCCGATGATGCGTTCATCGAACGACGACGAGTTGCCTAGTCCGAAGAGCCAATTGAACGGCGAGCTTTCCATCCAGTAGGTTAACAGCCGGCTCACGTAGTCGATGCGGGTATTGGCGAAGTCGCCTTGCATGTCGGACATTGCCCAGCGTTCGGTGTGATCGGCGAAGCCAGAGAAAGAGAACACAGCAAAGCCAACCACCAAGAAAGTCGTCACTGCCGCTGCCACCCAGCCCGTGGCCTTCTTGGCACCACGACTAAAGGTGATGAGCATAATGATTGTGAGCATGGCGGCGATCAACTGTCCACGTGAACCAGAGCGGTAGATGAGTGCGAAGGCCAGGAATGACACGACCCAACGCAGAATCTGCCAGATCCTGTTCACACCGCTAAAATTCATCAAGACGGCGATGATAAGTAACTGTCCGCACATTTCCGCGACAGCCAACGGCGACAGACGATTGCGCTGTTCGCCCAGTCGGTCGATAACACCACCACCGACCGCTTCGATCGTTCGCCCCCAGGCGTGTACGCGAGTCGTCAACAGCAGCAACGCACAAACAAAGGTGCCGAATGCAAGCGTGGAAATAAAGCCCTTCTCTACGTCCTGAGGTCTCTGGATTACCAGTGGCAACAGCACGGAGAATGTGGCGATGTACGGCAAGTGGAATTTAAATACGAACATCGCGGTGGTTCGGTCGACCGCCCAGAGCGTACTAATCGCGGCGAATATGAATAACGCCAGATAGGCCCACATCGCGTGAGTCATCGGCTGTAGTGGGTTGCCGCCGCGCAGCGTCACGCAGATCAGCGCCCACAAGGTCAACACGCCGAAGCAAATATTGATCAGCGAAGCGTGCGCACCGAAGAACGTCGAGTTCGCCTGAGCATATTGTTCGAACGAATAGACGGTGATCGCCAGCGCCAGGATGTTGGCTGGGTTCCAAAGAATTGCCAGTGCGAAGAGCACAAAGCTGCCGAAGACAATGCCGAGAACCATCAGTTACCTCAGAGGCCGTATCAGAATAATTCCGCCAAACCCTGGTCAACGGTTGCCAATACCGATTCCTGGCCGAGCATCTCAGTGTACCATGGTCGCCCCGAATCGTCTCACAATCGGCGCTGCCACGTGCAATCCGCTGAGATCGCCAGTGCTGCCGAATGCTGTCGGAACACCACGACCAGCTCGGTTTGGAACATGGTTTTCTGATTCAGCATCCCGCGTGCCATGACAGTTGGGATTGTTGATTCGACGAACCGAACGGCGGCCCGGACCGTAGCGAGTTGCGGTTGTAGGATCTGACGCAGAAAGTTGAGCAGGAGTCGAATGGCGAAGTTGCACTTGGGTACACCGCGCGGATGGCGTCCGTTGCTTTTTTTATTCGCTCTGTTGTTTGTCGGCTGGTCGACCGAGGCCACGTGTCTTGCCGGCGGTGGTCCCGAAAATGTGCTGTTGGTGGTGAATCCGCTGCGCATGGATTCAATGACGATCGCGAACCATTACGTAGCATTGCGACAAATCCCCGCGAACAACCTCTTCTATCTGCCCTGGGAGGGCCAAACGGAGAAAGTCACCGTCGACGAGTTCCGGGCTAGGATCCTGACGCCGATTCTTGATGAGATAAAGCAGCGGCGTTTGCGACACGTTGACACGATCGTTTACTCCGCAGGCTATCCGTTTTCCGTTGACATCACGGCGGATCTGGCCGGCCCGGTCACTAATTTCACAGGACCGCTGGGGTCGCTGACCGGCTTAACCTATCTGGCACCGCTCGTGATGCGACGCGATGCTGCCTACATCTACTCACCAAACAATACTCGTTCGAATTACTACGAGAGCACCCGGACGCTAGACTTCAGCATCGCGCCCGAATGGATCGGACCCGGTAAACCGATCGAGGCCGGTGGGCGACGATATTACTTGTCGGTCATGCTCGGCTACACCGACGGCCGTGGGAATCGACTCGACGAAATCATCAGTTATCTACAACGATCCGCGCTCGCCGACGGGACACGTCCCAGTGGGACGGTCTACTTGATGAAGAACGGAGATATTCGCTCGCAGACCCGAGATCCGCTGTTTCCCCACGTGTTGGCGGCGTTGGAGAGCGAAGACGTGGCGTGCAAAATACTGGAAGGTACGTTGCCCTCCAGCCGCAAGGACGTGATGGGGGCGGTGGTTGGACGAGCGACGTTCGATTGGGATAAGTCGTTATGTACCATCAGACCCGGAGCGATCTGCGAGCATTTGACCAGCTTCGGTGGTGATCTTCGCAAGAGCGCTGGGCAGACGCCATTTACGGAACACTTACGGCACGGAGCTGCAGGATCCAGTGGCACCGTAACGGAACCGTTGGCGATCCCGGAAAAGTTCCCTCGACCTTGGATTCAGGTGCACTACGCTCGCGGTGCCACCTTGGCCGAAGCGTTCTACCAGTCGGTTGCCAGTCCCTACCAACTCTTGATCGCCGGTGATCCGCTGTGCCGACCGTGGGCACGGATTCCCCGCATCTCACTCGACGGACTTGCTGCCGGTGACGTTGTTCACGATGTTGTACGAATCGCGCCGACAGCGGACAAAGCGGTGCCGGTGAGCGAGTTTCGGCTATTTGTTGACGGCCAATGGATCGGTGCCTGTGCTGCCGGCGGAGCGTTCGAACTCGACACCAAAAAGCTCTCCGACGGTTACCACGAAATCCGCGTCGTGGGACTCGAAGCATCAATGATTCGTTCGCAAGGACGTCTGATACTGCCAATCCAGGTGGCGAATCTCGGGCAGTCGATCCAGGCCAGCGTGCACGCCAGTAATCACCCCGGCCGCGTGAACGTTTGGGTGGAATCACCAGGCGCCAAGTCGGTTTACATCTTTCACAACCGTCGACCGGTCGGACGTGTCTTCGGCGAACGTGGCGTCGTGGCGGTTGACGCGCAGACCTGCGGCCGTGGACCGGTTACGCTATCGGCCATTGCACTTGAAAATGAAGGGAGCGAGGCGGCGCGCGTTTACGCTCAACCGATCCATTGCACGATGCCGGAGACGTTTGATGTCCAGTTTACACCCCGCGCGATACCCTAACGCGGATATTGACCAAGTCTATATGCAAATGGCGTTGGCCGAGGCCGAGCAGGCGAGTGCCTCGGGGGAAGTGCCGGTGGGCGCGGTCATTGTGTTTGACGGTCGCGTGATTGCGTCAGCGCACAACCAGCGCGAGCAGCTTCACGATCCCACCGCGCATGCAGAGATGATCGCGATCACTCAAGCAGCGGAATCGCTCAGTAGTTGGCGGCTCGAGGGATGTCGACTTTACGTAACGCTCGAGCCCTGCCCGATGTGTGCGGGTGCCATTATCCAAGCGCGGATTCCCGAGATCGTTTACGGCGCCAGTGATCCGAAGGCGGGGGCCGTGGAGTCCATGTTCAGCTTGTTGAACGATCAACGTTTGAACCATCAGACGAGTTTTCGGAGTGGCGTTTTGGCGGAACCGTGCGGACAGTTGTTAAGCGATTTTTTCCGTCGGCAGCGAGCCTTGGGAAAAAAGTGAGGTGAGAGCATCGATCGGTCAGATCTGATCTTGCCTAAAACGCCGGCTTTACTTGCTTTTCCGGGGCTAGGGAATTAAGATCGGCTGTATCTCTTGTCCTGCCAGAGTCCATGTTAGAGAAGAGGTCACTATGGACCGGTTCTGCCGCCGCGGTTGGCTGCTGAAAAGCGGAATTTGTTTGCTGCTCGCCTTGGTCGCCGCGCCATGCTTGGCGCAAACGACGACGACTACCGATACAACGACAGATACGGGCACGGATACCGGTACCGACACCGCCGTGGTGGTTGGCAACCTGCCGGGTGCCGGTGTTGTTGTTGATGCTGCGGGTGTGTTGAGCATCAAGCGGCAGGTTGACAACTCGGGAACGCTGGATCGCAATCGTCGTCGTGAGGCGGTGGCGGCGCTGGGCCGCGACTTGGCCAAGCCTAGCGACCTGCGCAAGGTTTCGCTGAACCGGTTGGAAGCGGCGGTCACGCGGGAGCTGCGTGAGGGCCGTCGTCCGAGTGAAGAGATGGCCTACCTGGCTGGTATGACGAGCATTCGCTACGTCTTCTACTATCCGGAGACGCACGACATCGTGTTGGCGGGACCGGCAGAAGGCTTCATGATTGATGAGTTGGGCCGACCGGTTGGCATCGTTTCTGGTCGTGCCATGCTGCAACTGGAGGACTTGATCGTCGCACTGCGAACGTTTGGTCCCGACGGACATAAAGTTGGCACAGTGGGTTGTTCGATTGATCCCACTCAGGAAGGCTTGGCCAGAATGCAGGACTTCCTGCGTTCCTTTGGTAACCAGGCCGTCCGCAGTGATACACCGGCGATCGTTGAGTCGCTCCAACGCAGCTTGGGGCTGCAAACGGTGACGATCAACGGCATCTCGCCGAATACCCACTTCGCCAACATTCTGGTTGAAGCTGACTACCGTATGAAGTTAATCGGTATCGGTTTGGAAGTCCCGCCGGTACGAATTCGTTCTTTCGTCTCCGGTGCCTCGCCCAGTGCCGTGTCACGCAACGCGTTGCAGCGTTGGTATTTCGTGCCCGACTACGAGTCCGTGCGCGTCAGCGACGACGGCAATGCCGTGGAGTTGATCGGTGACGGCGTGAAGTTGGTCGGTGCCGATGAAGTTGTCCGTGCTGACGGTACTCGCCAACAGACCAAGCGGTCAGATCGTGCGAGCAAGGCTTTTGTGGACTCGTTCACCAACGCCTATCCGCAATTGGCCAGCAAGATGCCTGTTTACGCCCAGCTGCGAAACCTGATTGATATGCTGGTTGCTTCTGCTTACATCCAACAGCAGGACTTCTACGGCCAAGCTGAATGGTCGATGGAAACGTTCGGCAATGAACAGGTACTGCCTGTGGAGATCTATGCTGCTGCCAAGCAAGTTGACACGGCTGTCAACGCGATCTGGAAGGGCAACACGCTGATGACCCCAATCGGCGGCGGTGTGCACATCAATCCACTGAAGGCGATTTCCGCAGAGCACATTCAGTCCGATGAAGAGGGCACGCTCGCCGCGGCACACGACAAGGTCGAAATCAAGAACCTTGCCGATGGCCAATGGTGGTGGGACTAGTTCAGACGGGTTCTGGTCCATCGGATCCGACCGATGTTTTCTGTTCGGTCGGATCAACGATCAGGCGGCTGACCTATTCGGCCACGTAGCAGCGAAGCGATCGCTCCAGCATTCTGATGGAGCCGGCTTTGCCCAGTGCAGGCCCGTCACCGCTGGCAAAGGTATCTCGCGGTGATGTCGCGGCAGTATCGACCACCAGTCGCCAATGCGTGCTCTTGGCAATTGGTGGAATGATGAACTGATGCGGTTCGTGCGAGTTGTTCACGGTGACCAGGATGTCTCGCCCTAGACCCGATGGGTCGTCGTCTGGAGTGGGGGCGGTCAACAGGATGATCATGCATCGGTCATCGCTTGCCCAATCCACTGCGGTTCCTAGTGCCGAATACCAATTGACATCGGACAGGCCTGACCGAGTGGGGCGACCGCTGAAGAATCCTTTGCGACGCAGCGTGGGCTGGCTGCGACGGAACCGGATCAATTCACGAACGAATCGAACCAGTTCTTCGTTTTCTTTAACGAGCGACCAGTTGAACCACGAGATTTCATTGTCTTGGCAATAGGCATTGTTATTGCCGTGCTGCGTTCGTCGACATTCATCGCCTGAGAGCATCATCGGGACGCCTTGGCTAAGCATCATCGTCGACAACATATTCTTGATCTGTCGCACACGGATGCGTTCGATGCCCTTGTGACGCGTGGCACCTTCGACGCCGTAGTTGTAGCTCAGGTTGTTATTGTCACCGTCGCGATTGTCTTCTCCATTCACTTCGTTGTGTTTGCCGTTGTAGCTGACCAAATCATTCAGCGGAAAACCGTCGTGCGACGTGATGAAGTTGATGCTGTGATAAGGACGACGTCCACCGGGCTCGTACAAGTCGCTGGAACCCGCCAGTCGTGTGGCGAATGCACCCAGCATGCCCGAATCACCGCGCCAAAAGCGACGCATGTCATCTCGGTAACGGCCATTCCATTCGGCCCATCGAAGTGCACCAAACGAACCGACTTGGTATGCACCCGCTGCGTCCCAGGCTTCCGCAATGATCTTGGTATCGGCGAGTAATGGATCCTCGGAGATTGCTTCGACCAAGGGAGGATTCGGCACCAAGTGGCCTTGCCGGTCGCGACTCAGAATCGAAGCGAGATCGAATCGAAAGCCGTCGATGTGGAAATTGTGTACCCAATGTCGCAAGCAATGGAAAATCATCTCGCGGACGATCGGGTGATTGCCGTTGACGGTGTTGCCGCAACCGGAGAAGTTCTTGTAGTACTGGCCCTGCTCGAGCATGTAGTAGACGCTGTTTTCCAGGCCCTTGAAGCTGAGCGTTGGGCCCAGCTCGTTGCCTTCACACGTGTGGTTGAAGACAACGTCGAGAATCACTTCAATGCCGGCCTGGTGCAGTGCCTTCACCATCTGCTTGAATTCAGTCACTTGCCCGCCCGGCTCGGTGCTCGCCGCGTAGCCGCGATGTGGCGCGAAAAACGACATCGGGTCGTAGCCCCAATAATTCGGTCGATCAATGGTCTGACCATGCATACCGAAGATTGGAAACTCGTGCACCGGCATTAGCTCGACAGCCGTAACGCCGAGTGACTTGAGGTACGGGATTTTTTCGATCACACCCAAGTAAGTTCCGGGGTGTTCGACGCCGCTCGATTCATCACGAGTGAATCCGCGTACGTGCATTTCGTAGATGATCGTTTCGGAGAGGTCACGGCGCAAGTGCCGATCACCTTCCCAGTCGAAGTAATCATCGAGCACAACGCACTTGGGCGGTCGGATGATGCCGTCGGGAGCGGGCATGAAGTTGCCGGCCAAAGCCTTGGCGTAGGGATCAATCAAGCGGGCCTTGCCGTCGAAGCGGTGGCCGGCAGCAGGATCAAATGGTCCGTCGGCTTGCAGGTGGTAAAGCTGCCCGGGGCCGACACTCGGCACAAATACGCTCCAAATATCGCCCCAGCGGTCGGTCTTGGGGTCGAACGTGATGATTTCGGATGGTTCGTTATCGTTTACGTCATCGTAAAACAGCAGTCGCATCGCGGTCGCCGTGCGACTAAACACAACGAACTGCACGCCACGATCGTGTACGAGCGCTCCATAAGGAAGAAGGTGAGTGAATTGCAGCTCAGGATGAGGATGTGCCATCAGCATCTTGCAAGACCCATCATTTGGATACACAAAGGTTCGGAGAAAGCCTCAACAGCGAGCTCTAGGATAACACTCGTATTTTCCGTGCCGATTGGCTGTGAGACCAAAATCGCTGAATTTCACGGGGTGTTATCGCGCGTTGCAACTCCTGGGAAAACGCGACCTATTGGCCAAGATTTTCCGAGCGCGTGTTGCAGCAGTTGGCTGACAGACTCCGAATGTGACGGTCTTGCTTCCTTTCCTCGTCTCAGTGAATGGACTACCGACTCCGTACATTGCCGATTGCCTCTACCGGAATCACCGGCTTTCGACTCACCAAGCTTAGTTGACAATCACTCGGCCGGATCCCTAGAATCCGGTTTTCTTTTCACCAAAAGCAGTTGGCATGTCGAAGGCAACCTACAAAGACGCCGGCGTCGATCTGGACATCTACCGGCAATCGATGGCTCGCCTGCCGAGCCTGATGCACCGCACGTTTTCGCCGCGAGTTTTGCGATTAGATGGCGGCTTTGCGGGCCTGTTTCAGTTGGACTTCAACAGTCCCCTCTTTCGTCGGACGTACGACGATCCTGTGCTGGTCTCCTGTACGGATGGCGTGGGCACTAAGCTGAAACTGGCCACGCTGAGCCAAACGCATGACACCGTGGGCATCGATTTGGTTGCGATGAGTGTCAACGACGCGATCTGCTGCGGTGCCGAACCGCTGTTCTTTCTGGATTACGTCGCGATGTCCCACGACGATCCCGATATGCTCGAACAGATCGTGCAGGGAATTAGTCAGGGCTGCCTGCAGGCCGACTGTGCGCTGCTGGGCGGCGAGACAGCCATCATGCCCGATTTGTACGCGCGGGGCGAATATGACCTGGCCGGTTTTTGTGTGGGCGTTGTGGAACGCAAGCATTTGATCACCGGACGGGCCATCGACGTCGACGATGTCGTGCTGGGGGTGACATCCAGCGGCTTGCACTCCAACGGCTACAGCCTCGCGCGGAAGATCGTGTTCGACATTGGCCAGCTGAAGTTAGACGACGTCGAGCCGGAGAGCGGCCAGAAGGTGCGTGAGTTGTTGCTCGAGCCCACACGGATTTACGCTCGCGCGGTGAAGAGCATCTTGAATCACTACAAGGTGAAGAGCGTCGTAC
>JAGQPK010001249.1 GCA_020426755.1 Planctomycetales bacterium | reverse complement strand
AGCTCGCCACATCGCCACTCAAACGCCCCGCAACACTCACACCCGGTCGACACCTTGCGCCGACCGAGTCGTTAGCGAGCATTTCCACACCGGCGGACTTGCACGTCGAACTGGTACTGAGTGAGCCAGAGATTGCTCAGCCGCTCGCGCTGCGCTTCGACAACCGCGGACGACTGTGGGTCGTCGAGTATCGGCAATATCCGTTTCCGGCGGGATTGAAGATGCTCAGTCGCGACAAATACTATCGCGCGACCTACGACCGCTTGCCCTCCGCGCCACCAAATCACGATCGAGGACACGATCGGATATCCATCCACACCGACACCGACGGCAACGGGACCTTCGACCAGCATCAAACGTTTGTCGACCAGCTCAACGTCGCCTCGTCGCTGGAAATCGCAGCCGATGGAGTCTGGGTGCTCAATCCACCTTATCTATTGTTCTATCCCGACCGCAATCACGACGACCGGCCAGACTCGGATCCGGAAATTCATCTGAGCGGTTTTGGCCTGGAGGATGTCCACTCGGTCGCGAACAGTTTGTGCTGGGGTCCGGACGGCTGGCTATACGGCGCACAGGGCAGCACAACATCGTCGCATGTGTCCGTTACCGGAAGCGATGCTCCCCCTGTCTATCGCGACGGTGCGATGGTATGGCGTTACCATCCGCAACAACACCGCTATGA
Source organism: Planctomycetales bacterium (assembly GCA_020426755.1). GTDB lineage: Bacteria > Planctomycetota > Planctomycetia > Pirellulales > Pirellulaceae > JAGQPK01. The sequence continues at coordinate 1,013 of JAGQPK010001249.1, read as the reverse complement.
GGTTTTCGCGGAAGGCGGCGGGAACTCGTTTGGCTTAGAAATTAACGCCCGCGGCCATCTATTCACCGGCCACAACGGCGGCAGCACGCGCGGCTTTCACTACCTACCTGGAGCGTACATGCAGAAAGGGACTGACAACAAATACGGTCCACTTTCCAATCCGTTTGCCTACGATCCTCTGCCGGCCATGCACACCGACACGGAGATCCCGCGATTCAGTCATGACTTGATCCAGTATCAAAGCACTGCCCTGCCCGATCGCTATCAGAACAAAATATTCGCTGTCGATCCACTCCATCAACACGTCGTTGTGTCTGACATCAAACGTCGTGGCAGCACGTTTGAAACGAGTGACATTGACGTGGCACTTCGCTCGACCGACTTGGCGTTTCGTCCCGTGGAAATCGTCGTTGGGCCTGACGGCTGGATCTACGTGGCGGATTTCTGCGAAGAGTTTATCGCACACGGCCAGCATTATCAGGGTCAAGTCGATCCGTCCACCGGACGCGTCTTTCGCATTCGTGCAGCAGATAGTGCTACAACGTCGGCCGAACTTACTCCATTGCACATCGTCCGGCAGCTTGACCAAGCGACGCCGGAGCAGTTGCGAGATTGGCTCTCCCTAGCAGATCGCTCAATTCGCCGACGTGCACTGCGGCGTTTGGCATCACTGCAAGTCGATCACAGTTTTGTCGCCGAGTCGCTGGCGATGCTCCGCCGGTCGGAAATGCCGGCGGCGCTGGAATTACTCTGGCTACTGCATCAATGGGATCCAGAGACGAGCACTCATTTGCAGGAGTCACTACGACACGCTGAGCCAGACGTGCGGCGTTGGGCCGTGCGACTGTTGGGCGAACGCAATCATCTGGGCGCGGACGTGGTTGCGGCCTTGGTCGAACTGGCTGCAAGTGATCCCGATATCGACGTGCGTGCACAACTTGCCTGTACCGCACGTCGACTTGATGCTCGCAATTGCCTGGCCATTGTGACCGCCTTGCTCAAGCACGATGATG
>JAGQPK010001248.1 GCA_020426755.1 Planctomycetales bacterium | reverse complement strand
TGCGGTGACAAGAAGGCGTCATTCCGCATCGCCGTCTTGGATCCAGAGCTCACTCAGACACAGCCGCCAATCGTTACTGCCTTGACCGGCATTGACGCCTTAGCTCATGCGGCGGAGACCTATGTAACGAAGCACAAGAACTGGATCTCGCTCCACTTCAGTCGTGAAGCGTGGCGTTTGCTCGTCTCTAGTCTCAGCAAAGTAATCACCGCGCCAGATGACTTGGACTCCCGCGGCGGGATGCAACTGGGGGCCTGCTTTGCCGGCTTGGCGATTGAGAACTCGATGCTCGGTGCCACGCATGCCTTGGCGAATCCGCTGACCGCTAATTTCAACGTGGTGCACGGGCAAGCAATTGCCACCATGCTGCCGCACGTCGTTCGCTTCAACGGCGAAGCCAACCCGGATCCCTACGCCGAGCTATTAGCGCTGGTTCCAACGGCGAAGATTCCCGGTGAAACTTCGCCCAAAGGCCACGCCGCCGTCGAGTCGCTGGCAACACATATTGCCGGCCTGGTCCGAATGGCAGGCTTGGATCGGACGCTGGAAGAACTGGGAGTCACGCGCGAATCACTGCCGCAGCTCGCGGATGAAGCTTCGAAACAATGGACAGCGACTTTCAATCCCCGCCCCGTAACCTCCGCCGATCTGATGTTGCTGTATGAGCGAGCGTACTCGAGGGCAAACGGACACTAACGGGTTGTCAAAACTCAGCAATCATCATTCGGAGATCGGCCCGCACGTGATAACAAGCATGTGTGGTACGATGAGTCCGAACGGCTCGAGCAGCGTGTCGTTGAGTTATCATGGGTCAATGGCCCGCAACAACAAGTGGGAGTATCTCAGATGCTGCGCGAATACCTTTGTGTCGCCGCTCAGCTAGGCATGGCTGCAATCCTGCTGCTGTGTTCAGCAGCGTGCCCGGCGTTGGCTGACGATGCGGCAACCATACCGCCCCCCGAAGTTCGCAGCACCGAGACAACTTGGCCGCTGTTTCGGGGAGATTCTTACGCGACCGGTGTCGCTGCCAGCACGTTGCCCGATCAACTTGAGTTGCTCTGGCGTTTCGAAGTTCCCCAAGGCGCATTTGAAGCAACTGCCGTCATCTTCAACGATACGGTTTTCATCGGCGACCTGGATGGAACGCTCTTCGCATTGAACCTGTCGGACGGCACGAAGGTTTGGGAATACAAAACCAAGAGCGGTTTTCCGGCGTCGCCTGCGTACGCCAACGGCCGCATCATCGTCGGCGACTACGATGGGAATCTGCATTGCGTCGATGCCAAGAACGGCGAGAAGCAATGGATCTTTACGGCGGGTGCCGAGATCAGTTCGAGCGTCAACATTCATGGCGAACAAATCCTATTTGGTTCGCAGGACGCCACGCTCTATTGCCTTAACCAAAACGATGGTTCTCTTGTTTGGCAGCGAACGCTCCCCGACCAGATACGTTGCCTGCCAACGATCGCGGGTGGCAAATGCTTCGTGGCTGGCTGCGATGGATCGTTACACATCATCAACATCACCGACGGCGAAGAAAGTGGTAGCGTGCCGATCAACGCTCCCACTGGCGTCACACCGGCGGTGCTCGGCAACATGGTTTACTTCGGCACGGAAGCAGGGGAAATCTTTGGCGTCAATTGGCAGGAGCCCAAGGCCGTCTGGACGCACAGTGATGAGCGCGGCGGTCAGCCAATTCGCAG
>JAGQPK010001247.1 GCA_020426755.1 Planctomycetales bacterium | reverse complement strand
CGCCGTCGTTGTCGATGTCTAGCAACAGCGCGCCGGTTGAATCATCCAGGAAATCGACGCCGCTGGCCGCAGCTTGTTCCAAAGCCGTGCCATCCGGCTGTTGGATATAGAGACGGTTCGGCAAACCTCCAGCGTCACAGACGTAGAGATCATCCAGTCCATCTTGATTGACATCACCAATCGCTAATCCGTGGTGACCGAACTGGCCCATGAACTCTCGCGGTAGAACGGCGAGCCAATCGTTGATGCCTGGCACAACCTGAGTTTCATAGCAGTCATTGCCGCCAATTGCGGATTTGGTGCAGTCGCGGAACAGGAGACCGTCCGCATAGTCTGTCTGGCTGGTCGCGAAGTCCAGTAGACGAATTCTGTTTATACGAGGTAGATCTTCGGCCGCAGTCGCGGCGATCCATTCGCACTGCCACGTGGCGACATGCTGGCGACCGGTGTCTGAGCCAAAACCACTCGCCTCGCAGTGGACGTCCGTCGCGAAACCGTTGTCGTTCGTACTTACATGTACGATCTTGAAGGCCACATATCGGCTTAATGCGGGTATCTTCGATTGAAGCCGCGCGAGTTGTTCGGCGAAGCGAGCTGGACCGCGTGTACTAGCGTGTGTCAAAGCGGTGTCACTCACGTCTGCCTGGACAGAGTACGTCGCCACTGTGACACCCGGCTGCAGGCCGTGCGCGGCAAGATCCGTTGGAACCAGCTCGTCGCAGTCGAAAGTCGGTGTTACGAGGGGCATGCAATCGTCCGTCGTCGGGGTCGCGGACATTGCAAGCAACGTGCGAACTCGCGCGAGTTGCGCTGCGGCTTGATCTTGAAACGCTTCGGCATCCCATTGATCTTTCGCGGCGTCGGCCAACTCGACTAATTGGCTAACCGGAGAAATTGGGCCGGTCGATTGCGTGTCGTGCCACTGGACGGTGACTGCTGCCGGGGAGCTGGTCGTTTCATTGTGCGCCGGGTCGGATGACATGACATGCGTGTCGCTGGGCGACGTGCCGTCCAACGTGCTGGCCGCGTTGGAGTCGTCACTCACAGGGTTGGGATTAGAGGTTGTCGCCGATCTCGGTGCAGCGGTTGCATGATTCACATGGGTGGTGGAATCGGTGGGACGATCCGAGCCACAACCTAGCGATCCGCACAAGACGATGGCTACGCCCCAACGATAGATGAGCGACGCATTGGATAACGTTCGTAAGGACATGCCGTGCGTGAGCCGTGACGCGGGTTGAAGAGGCAACAAGACACTTGCCGACGCGAATAGCCATCGTCGCAATCACCACGTCGCGAACTTGATGTTAGGTGAGTCGCGGCGTGCGCAATTGTCAGGCGCGGACTGCATCTTACCGCACGCAATTCTTCGATCAACCGGTTTGTTGGAAATGCAATTAGCCGCATGAGGAATGTGGTTGATTGCCATCCCCCAAAGTTTTTCTTGAGATGTCTTCATCGCCTCTGTATTATCCCGAGTGCTCTGCTTAGTCAGAGTCTTGTCGAAGTGATCGGCGAAAGGTGGTTGGCCGGTCTGGAGCAGAGATGGAGAGCTGGCATCAAGGAGCGTTGCGCGCGCACTGCCCGGTGGGTGAGTGTCACGTCATATTGCGCAGCGATCGTCACAACATCACAACTCTGTGGAAGGTGGGAAATGCGAATGGCAATGCGGTATCTCTTGGCGTTGGTTGTGCTCAGCGCCGTTGGGGCTC
>JAGQPK010001246.1 GCA_020426755.1 Planctomycetales bacterium | reverse complement strand
GCCCCCTGAATCCCCCTCCCGTACTGCGCGCTACAAGGCAGTTGAACGCCGATGGCGAAAGGGGAACAATGCGCGACGCGGCCGGTGATACCATAAGTACGTGGTATGACCGTGGGGACGACAGACGGCGCGGAACGGGACAGCAAGGAGAATCTCGCTACTTCAATTCGCCACAATCGCGAATCGTGATCACGTGCCGAGTTCGCCCGGTTTGCGATCCTTCCTTTTCGATCGTGCTCACGACATTCATGCCATCGATCACGCGACCGAAGACAACGTGATGACCGTCGAGCCAATCCGTCTTCACGGTCGTGATGAAGAATTGCGAACCGTTCGTGTTCGGGCCGGAATTGGCCATGCTCAATACGCCCGGTCCATCATGAGCGAATTTGAAGCTCTCGTCGGGAAACTTTTCGCCGAAGATGCTTTCACCGCCTGTACCATTGCCTCGAGTGAAGTCGCCGCCCTGCAGCATGAATTGCGGGATCACGCGATGAAAAATGCTGCCCTTATAGTGCAATGGCTTGCCTGAGGCACCTTTGCCGGCGACGCCGGTGCAGAGTGCGTGAAAGTTCTGGCAGGTCTTCGGCACGTCTTTGCCAAACAGGCCAATCACGATGCGGCCGGCATCTTTGCCGTCGATCGAGATGTCAAAGTAAACCTTCTGCGTCACCTCGCCACGCGATGCAGGCACGGCCGCTTGCGCGACACCGATCGTCCCTACGACGAACAGACACACCAATGCGCTCGAAACAAATCGCAACATGCTACCAACTCCCAGTAGTTTCACTTTCCTAGAACTCCCTGCTACCTTGTCACGGCTCGGTACCGGGATTTAACCTGGTTCGCCGTAACGCCTGCGTCGATTCGAAGTCAATTGAACCACAGCGAGTGCCCGGCGGCGAACTCAACCATCGAAAGACTCTAGCGAAATAGCTTCTCGCAGCGACAACGCACGACGTGAAGCTGACTATCCTAGCGGATTGAGGGCGTGCCGCGAAGATCGATCAACTAAGGATCGCCTGCACCGGGGCGTGTTCCTCCACGCCGGTCAATCGCACATCGAGCCCCTGAAAACGGTAGCTGAGCTGACGATGGTCGATGCCCAGGCAATGCAGGATGGTGGCATTCAGATCGTGGATGTGCACGGGATTTTCCGTGATGTTGTACGAGAAATCGTCGGTCGCTCCGTGAACCAGACCAGGCCGCACACCACCGCCTGCCATCCAAATCGTAAAACATCGCGGGTGGTGGTCACGGCCGTAGTTTTCTTTGGAGAGTGATCCCTGACTGTAGATCGTCCGCCCAAACTCGCCACCCCAGATTACCAGCGTGTCTTCCAAGAGGCCACGTTGTTGCAGGTCGCGAATCAGTGCCCAGCAGGGTTGATCCACGTCCTGGCACTGCATCGGCAGATCCCCGCCAACATTGCCATGCTGGTCCCAGCCACGGTGGAAGATCTGTACAAACCGCACGTCGCGCTCAACCATGCGGCGAGCTAGCAGGCAGCTCGCCGCAAACGTACCCGGCTTGTTGACTTGCGGTCCGTACATTTCCAGCGTGGCGGCAGACTCTTGCGAAAGATCGACCAGGTCCGGTACCGACGTCTGCATACGAAACGCCATCTCCGCCTGCTGCATACGCACCCGAGTCTCCGGATCTCCCAGTTCTTGGTAAGTACGCTCATTAAACTTCGCCAGTCGATCCAACAT
>JAGQPK010001245.1 GCA_020426755.1 Planctomycetales bacterium | reverse complement strand
GCCACGGCTGTCGTGGCTTGCCATTCGTGGACACCCTGCACAAAGTAATACGCGCTTTCGTCAATTGGGAATCCAGTAAGCGGTGCGCCAACCGGTTCAACATACGGGCCGATCGGGAAGATTAGCGGTTTGGGTACTCCAACAAAGATCGCTGGGACTGACACACTGTTGGCAGTAGTTTCACCACCCGGTCTGCCGCCGCCACCTCCTTTCCCTTTGCCTTGTGCGAAGGCCATCGATGTGATACCGAGGACGCCGACGAGCACTACGAACAGGGCCTTCCAAGTTGAGCGTTTCATCACACACCTCCACTGCCTTAGGCAAGTAGACATCTTGTGCGCCGTCGATGCTCCGCAGCGCTCCGCGGTTCGACGGCCGCGCGGATGCGGTTAAAACTCTCTCGTTTATGTAAACCGAAAAGTTGAGAGGCAATCGGCGTGCCGTAGTTCGGTATGCGGCGTGATGATGCCGACCGGTCTTGCTCAAGCGGCATCACTTCGCTTCAACCGAGTCCGGTGGACGAGTCGTTTGCCTCGTCGCCATATGCTTTTGCGACGCTTAGCAATCGGCAGTGCTTTAAGCGAGGACGGAAAGACGCACTTCCGTATCGCTGCCGGATTCCCGCCACGAATCGACTTGCTCTGTGCCAGCGAGCGCGCTGTGAGCCGGAACTTGATCTAGATCGCAGCCGTACTGCGTTTCAATCCATTCACGCTAGGAACTCTTTGAGTAGACGGTAAGGCTCTACACCAGTAACGCGTGCATCCAGGCCTTGGAACTTGACGGACATACGCTGATTGTCGATGCCCAGGCAGTGTAAGATCGTGTTATTAATATCTGCGACCGATACCGGATCCAGCACCACGTTATAGCTGAAGTCGTCCGTCAGGCCGATCGAGCGGCCGCCTTGAATACCACCACCTGCCATCCAGACCGTGAAGCAACGGGGATGGTGGTCACGCCCGTAGTTTTCGCGTGTCAGGTCGCCCTGGCAATAGATGGTGCGACCGAACTCGCCGCCCCACAACACCACCGTGTCCTTGAGCATGTCGCGCTGTTTGAGATCTTCAATCAAGCCACGAATTGCTTGATCCACGTCGCGGCACTGGTTTCGAATGTCGTTCGGCAGATTGTTATGTTGATCCCAGCCCCGGTGGAATAACTGGATGCACTGTACACCGCGCTCACACAATCGGCGCGTCAACAAACAGCTTGCCGCAAACGTGCCCGGCGTTGTTACCTCGGGACCGTAGAGATCGAGCACGTGTTGCGGTTCGTCGCTCATGTCGGTCAAATCGGGCACTGACGTCTGCATGCGAAACGCCATTTCGTACTGCGCGATTCGCGCCAGTGTTTCTTGATCACCGTATGACTCAAACTGTTGCTGGTTCAATTTGGCGAGTCCATCCAGCATGGCGCGACGATCCGCTCCGGTCATGCCGGGTGGATTCTGAATGAACAGAACAGGATCGCCTTTGGATCGCAGCGCGACACCTTGATAGTTGGGTGGCAGAAAGCCGGTGCCCCAGAGTCGAGAATAAAGTGCCTGCGCGCTCTTGCGCCCCGTCCAGCTAGGTGTCATCACGACGTAGTTCGGTAGATCTTCTGTTTCTACGCCCAAACCATATGCTAACCAAGCACCCATGCTGGGCCAGCCAGGTAACTCACGGCCCGTCTGGATGTACGTGACGGCTGGATCGTGATTGATGGCATTT
>JAGQPK010001244.1 GCA_020426755.1 Planctomycetales bacterium | reverse complement strand
CGAGTCGTGGTTTGACCGCGGACGTCGGTGATCGTTGCTACCAGATCGTACTTACCTGCCTGCTGCGGGACAAATACGTAGCGACCGAACGAGTCTTGCGACAACGGCTGACCGTCCAGAGTCAAGTCGAGCGTTTCGACTTGCACGCCAGCATCGACAATCGCTTGAATCACAATAGTCTGTTGAGGAATGACCGTGAAGCTCGGTGTCGTTAGCAGTCGAATGCTGGGCTCCGGAGCATCAAAGCCAACTTCCAGCGTCACGTTGCGTGAAACTGACAGCTTGCCGTCAGTCACGCTAATGCGCACATCGTGTCGACCAACTGCTAATCCTTGGGGAGTCCAAGTCAATACACCTGTCGACGCATCGAGAGACGCGCCGGCCGGCAGATTCACTGCCGAATAGGTAATCGGATCGCCGTCCGGATCGACGCCCTCCAGCTGCAACTCGTAAGCTTGGCCGACCCCCAAGAACTGTGTTGGGACGGCAGGCAACTCCGGTTCGCGATTCACATTCAGAATCTGTACGTCCACCGTTCGCGTGTCGGTCAGACCGTCGGGATCGCGTACCGTGAACACGAACGAATGCATGCCCGCCTGATCGTAGTTAGGCGTCCAGCGCGCGAACTTCAACGTGGGTTCGAAAGTAAAGCCGGCTGGCGGATCGCTATCGAGCGAATACACGAGCTCGTCGCCGTCAACATCGCTGCCGAACAGGCCAAAGGCAAACGGCACGCCTTCCTGACCGAACATGACGGGCAGGGGAGTCAGCCGTGGCGGCTGGTTAACGTTATTGACCGTGATCCGTAGCTCTTCCGATCGTGACAATGACCCGTCGCTCACCGTAATCGGAATGCGATAGTCGCCGTACTGCTGACTGGTGGGCGTCCATGTGAAGTGTCCCGTGATTGGATCAAGCGTTGCGCCGCGAGGCAGATCGCGCGAGCTGAACAGGAGAACATCGCCGTCCGTGTCGCTTGCCTGAAGCGTCAGTTCCAACGTCTGCAGTTCATCCACGGTACGCGGCGTGATCAACGGCATATTTGGACGAACATTGTCGGCGCGAGCTTTCAACTTGAATGTGACTTCGTCGCTCAACTTGGCCGCTGCATTGCCGTTGCCGCTGTCTTCCACTCGCAGCGTGACAGTATACTCGCCAACCTGAGCGGCACTTGGCGTCCACAATAGTTCGGCCACACCGTATACACTTGACGGCAAGAATGTCGCGCCCGGCGGCAAGCCGGTCGCGCTGTAGGTCAGATCGTCTTGGTCGGCGTCGACCACCTTGACCTGCAACTTGAACTCTTGGTCAACAACCGCCACGCGATCGACGAGTACCGGCAACAACGGCGGTTCGTTCTCGGCATTCACACTTAGAATAAAACCTTGCAGCACATTGCGAGCTTGTTCGGGAATGCCATCGCCCTGATCGTACGCTCGCACACTGATCGTGTAATCGCCGCGCTGGCCTGGCTGCGGATTGAAATCGAATCGTCCGCGCCCGTTACTCAACTCAGTGAAGGTGCCAAAGCTTGGCAGACCTTCGATGCGGAACTCGATCGGTTCGCCTTCCGGATCGGTAGCGGAGACTTCGAACGACAACGTTTCGCCGACATCAAGGGCTTGATTGTCAATCGGAGCCATCTGCGGAGTGAGATTCGCGTTGCGGACAACGATCGGCACGTCGATCGATGCCGAGAGCGGCTGTCCGGTGCC
>JAGQPK010001243.1 GCA_020426755.1 Planctomycetales bacterium | reverse complement strand
TCAAGAGCCAGGGAGCGTTAGCAGAACACGAAGACCCCACCCGCGCGTCGCGCCCCTTCGACGTAAACCGCACGGGAATTGTGGTGGCCGAAGGCGGATGTGCCTTTGTTCTCGAACGGCTCACGGATGCGAAGCGACGGGGAGCGAAGATTTACGGCGAGTTGGCTGGTTATGCGATGAACACCGATGCCACCGACTTTGTCCTGCCCAATTCGCAACGCCAGGCCGAATGTGTCCGGTTGGCACTGCGCCGAGCAGGACTGACAGCCGAGCAAATCGATATCGTTAGCACTCACGCCACCGGCACGGCCAGTGGCGACGCGCAGGAGTGTGCGGCTTTGCGAGAAGTATTCGGTTGCTCGGAACGGACTCACTTCAATAATACGAAGAGTTTTATCGGTCACTGCATGGGCGCGGCGGGTGCTTTGGAGCTGGCGGGCAATTTACCCGCCTTTCAGGATGGCCTCTGTCATGCCACAATCAATCTCGACGAGCTTGACCCGGCATGTGCACTCAACAACCTGGTTGCCAATCAGCCGCGGGAACTCAAGCAGGTCGAGTACATTCTCAATAATTCGTTTGGCATGCTCGGTATCAACTCCGTCGTGATCATCAAACGTTATTGAGCCACAACCGGCTGGCGCAGGACGCGAGCCGATCGAATAGGATGGTGTACGCCGAGCAAGTGACGAGCGAGGTGTACGCCGGACGGAAAAATCACCGTGAGGCGCAAGCCGAACGTGAAGTTCAAAAGTTCACAGTGACCGGCGCAGTCGGTCAGGGCCCGATCAGACACATTTCGACGCTGTACGGAGAGAACGAACGAATGACGCGAGACGAAATCCGCGCCGTGATTCTGGATATCTTGGAAGACATCGCCCCTGACGAAGACCTATCGTCGCTCAAGGACGAGGTGGCTTTTCGCGATCAATTGGAACTGGATAGCATGGACTTTCTGGATATCGTGATGGAGCTGCGTAAACGCTATCGCATCCAAATTCCGGAAGAAGACTATCCGCAATTGGCCAGCATGGAGAGCACCTGCAACTATCTGGAACCTTTGATGAAGGACATGGAGACCGTCTAGCATCGTGGTACAAGTTCGCCGAAAGGCGCTAGCCGTGGTTTTGCGCTGGTAGAACCGACGCCAGCGAGTTACCGCAAACTTACGTCATTCGGTTCGTCCGCCAGCACGTTTCATTCACGGTAATCCCCCGCCTGCCATGTACGACACGATCATCATCGGGGCCGGCATGTCAGGCTTGGCGGCAGGCATTCGCTTGGCGTACTTCGACCAGCGTGTCTGCATTCTCGAACGCCACAATACGATCGGCGGACTCAACTCGTTCTACCGGTTACGTGGACGCGATTACGATGTTGGCTTGCACGCCGTGACCAACTTCACGCCTCGCGGGACGAAGAAGGGCCCACTGGCGCGCATGCTGCGCCAGTTGCGGTTTCGCTGGGAAGACTTTGCGCTCTCGCCTCAGATCGGCTCCGCCGTGCGCTTTCCTGGCGTCGAGCTGCTGTTTGGCAACGGATTGGAATTACTCGAAGCTGAGATTACTCGCGCCTTCCCCGAGCAGGCGGACAACTTTCGTCAGCTCCTCACCCAAATCATCGACTACGACGACTTGGACGAGGAAGCCCACAGCCGATCGGCGCGGGCTGTCGTTTCCGCGACGATCACCGACCCGCTGTTGGTCGAAATGATTTT
>JAGQPK010001242.1 GCA_020426755.1 Planctomycetales bacterium | reverse complement strand
GCTGACGTTCGAGGACAGTTTGTACACGCAGGGTGTTGCTGCTGTTTTGCTCGACAACAATGGTCCGGGCTGGGCGGCATTCGACTTTGTCTCGGTAAACGCGATCCCTGAGCCGTCTTCAGCATCCCTGTTTGCGGTGGGCATCTTGGGATTGCTTCGACGTCGCAGGAAGTCGAGGTGAACGAGTGAACGTCAGCTTCGTGGCTGATATAAATGCAATATCGAGGGCGGAAGACGTGAGTGTTCCTTCGTGGTCTTCGTGCCTTCGTGGTCAATTGGCCTATTTCGTGCATATATGTGAATCGCCTCAATTGTGTTGGAGCCCCAATGCAACTGAATGACGCCCAGACATCTGATTTGCTCGATCGGGCCGTGGACGGCAGCGCCGCGGCCATGCACGAGTTGATGCAAGTGCATCGGACCCGCTTGCGGCAAATGGTGGCGATGCGTTTGGATCGTCGTTTGCGAATTCGGCTGGATCCATCGGACGTCGTGCAAGACGTGCTACTCGAAGCTGCCGGTCGATTGGCGGAGTATACCGAACAAGCCAAGCTGCCGTTCTACGTCTGGATGAGACAGATCGCCTGGGATCGCCTGCTGGAACTCTATCGTCAACATGTCCGTGTTGAAAAGCGTTCGGTCACGCGCGAGATCGGGCACGCAATGCCGCTGACCGATGACTCCGTCGACGCGTTGGTCGCGACGCTTCGCAGTCGCGACTTATCGCCGAGCGAACAGTTGATTCGTAAGGAAGTTCAGCGTCGTGCGCGTCAGGCACTGGCCGAATTGGGCGAAGTGGATCGCGAACTGCTCCTGATGCGCTACGTCGAACAGATGAAGTTACGGGAGATCGCGGCCCAGCTTTCCATCAGTGTGACCGCGGCTAAATCACGTCACGTCCGTGCGCTCACCAAGATCTCACTGATCTTGCAAGAGGAAGAGGGTACGTTATGAACCGGCGACGGATGACTAGCGGGCGTGAGTCGGAACCGGACATTGGCCACGATGCAACTGAGCTCCACGGCATTCTTGAGCAGTACGAAGCATTGTTGCAAGCTGGCACCGCGCCTCCGATTGAGAGCTTCGTTGCCGATTACCCGCAGCATGCCCAGGCGCTGGCCCAGATTCTCCCAACGGTTCAGGTTCTTCTCGATCTTAGTGAACACAGCGAAGATGAATCCGTGCTCTCGCTGGCACGCGATTCTGAACGAGCACCACGTGAACTGGGCGACTTTCGGCTGCAGCGGGAAATTGGCAGAGGCGGCATGGGAATCGTCTATGAAGCCGAACAGTTGTCGCTAAGACGGCAAGTGGCGGTCAAGGTCTTGCCATTCGCTTGTATGCTGGATAGCCAGCAACTGCAACGCTTTATGAACGAAGCCAGAGCGGCCGCGTCGTTGCATCATCCGCATATCGTCAACGCGTTTTATGTCGGACAGGAACGCGGACTTCATTTCTACGCGATGCGCCTGATCAACGGTGTCAGTCTCGCCGAGTTAATCGAGCGATTGCGTGCCGCCAACGGTGCGGCGACGACACCGTGCCGCTCGACGCGCAGTGTGGACCATATCGACGGCGATACGGACACGCTTCCCGCCGTGGAGTTTTCGACGCACAGAAACAAGCCCGACCATTACCGGGCAGTGGCACGTCTCGGCCGACAGGCCGCTGACGCGCTGGAATACGCTCATTCCATGGGAATCGTGCATCGCGACATCA
>JAGQPK010001241.1 GCA_020426755.1 Planctomycetales bacterium | reverse complement strand
AGCCAAGTTACCGCGCAAGACGAACGTGCCGCCACTTTTGGCTAGCGGTTGTTCACGCGTCAGAATGACGTCAGCGTCGTGAATTTCGGCGCCTTGGATGTTCTCGCCGAGCGTCTTGCCGTTGACGGTTATGGCATCAAGATGCAGTAGGTCTGGGATCTGATTCAGTAGTGCCCGCAAACCGCCAGCGTTGAAAAAGTCTTCCATGAGGTACTTACCGGAGGGGCGGATGTTAGCGATGACAGGTGTGGAGCGTGAAAAATCATCGAAGTCTTGCATGTTGAGCGAAACGCCGGCGCGGCGGGCCAGTGCCAGCAAGTGGACGATGGCGTTTGTCGAGCCGCTAATAGCCATGTCAGTTACGATGCCATTCTCGAAGGCGTCGCGTGTGAGAATATCGGACGGCTTGAGATCCTCCCAAACCATCTCCACGATACGGCGACCCGTGGCGGCAGCGAGTCGAGAATGTTCGGACAGCACGGCGGGAATCGAAGAGCCGCCGGGAAGAATCATGCCGAGAGCTTCGGTGATGGAGGCCATTGTCGAAGCCGTACCCATCGTCATGCACACTCCCGGTGACCGCGCGATGCTATTCTCGATCTCGTTCCAGTGTCCATCACACAGGTTGCCCGCACACCGCTCCGCCCAGTATTTCCACACGTCGGAGCCGCTACCCAGCGTCTGGTCACGCCACTTGGCATTCAACATCGGCCCGGCGGGAAAGAAAATCGCCGGCACATTCGCGCTGATGGCACCCATCAGCAACGCTGGCACAGTCTTGTCACAACCGCCGACCAACACGACACCGTCGATCGGGTGACAGCGAATGACTTCTTCTGCTTCCATCGCCAGCAAGTTGCGATAGAGCATCGTCGTGGGCTTCATCAACATTTCGCCCAGTGACATCACGGGGACTTCCACGGGGAAGCCTCCGGCCTGCCAAACACCGCGCTTAATCTCGGCGGCTCGCTCCCGCAGATGCGAATGGCACGTGTTGAGGTCGCTCCAAGTGTTTAGAATGGCGATCACCGGCTTGTCGCGATAATCCTCGTCTGACCATCCCATCCCCTTGAGTCTCGCGCGATGTCCAAACGAACGCAAGTCATCCGGCTTGAACCAACGTTGGCTACGTAGTTCATCGACTCGGCGGTTTGGCGGAGAGGGCTGGGAGGTCATCGTAAGGTTTCCTTCGACGTGAAGTTCGTACGTAACGCGTCAACGAAGCAGCCCAGTATTGTAATCAGTAGAGATCGCCTGCCGATCCCCGGACAGAAAGACAAATATGTTTCCGCTGCAAATCGACCCGTTGGTGCTGTTAGTCATCGGTATGGTGACTGTTGTCGGCGGAATCTTGGTGGGACGTTGGCACGCATTTCTGGCGTTGCTGGCTGGCGCCTTTTTGGTGGCCACGCTATCTCCAGCGGAGGAGTCGGCGTCGACGCAAATCGCCAAGGGGTTCGGTGACACCTGCCGCAACGTCGGCATCGTTATTGGGCTTGCCGCCGTCATCGGGCGTTGCCTGCTAGAAAGTCGTGCCGCAGAGCGTATCGTCGTCGCGCTCCGAAGCCTGCTGGGTGAACAGCGCGCTGCGCCCGCACTGGTCGTAAGCGGCTTTATCCTGGGCATACCTGTCTACTTTGACACGGTGTTCTATCTCTTGCTGCCGATCGCACGCACTTTAGCTCGACAAACGAAGCGCAACTATCTCCTGTATGTGCTTTC
>JAGQPK010001240.1 GCA_020426755.1 Planctomycetales bacterium | reverse complement strand
GCTGGCCGCTGAGCATTTTGATCGGCTGTACGCCTATGCGTTTCGGTTGACCGGTGCGGCAGACGCGGCGGATGACCTCACGCAACAGACCTTTCTGGTGGCGCAGCAGCGGTTAGATCAGTTGCAGCATCGCGAGCGCGCCGGCGGTTGGTTGATGCGTATTTTACGCAACTTATTTTTGAAGAATTGCCGCCGGCGGATGCCGCTAGCGGCGAGCCAGCTTGAGCTGGAGGTCGATGAAATTGGTGATACCGCGACGGTTGAGTCCGCGTACGACGAGGAGCGAATTCAACTCACGTTGCGTCAGTTGCCGGATGACTATCGGGCGGTCGTTTTGATGTTTTACTTCGAAGATCTATCGTACCGAGAGATTGCCGACGAGCTGAACCTGTCGCTCGGTACGGTTATGAGCCGCCTGTCACGCGCGAAAGCACAATTGCGTCGCCTGTTGGGAACGTTGGAGCGAGTTGCACTGCGATGAACGACGAAGGTCAGGAACGTGACGCGCTGGATGAGTGGGTAGCAGATCGGCTGGCCGATGTGCGACTGCCCGCGGATCGCCGCGCAAAGTCACTATCAGGAATCGAGGCCAGGTTGCGGGAGCACGCGACGCGCGAGCAGCCCGCTTTGACCGTTCATCAGCCGCAATCGGACAAGTTGCGCCGTCGTTGGCGCTGGACGGTCGTTGGCTTGCTGGCATCCGGAGTTTGCTTGTCCTGGGCGGCATTGACGATGTTGCCGGGACGGTGGGATTCCATCGGCGCCAACGAATTGGCGGAACGAGCCGAGAATCAGTGGCAGGCCTTGGGGCAATGGCAGGCTGTCCGGTGGGACAACGAAAATGTTGTGGGATCGCTTTCCAGCTATTTGCGCGAATCACCGCGCCGCTGGCAGCATCTGCAGACGGATCTCGACAGGGAAGCGATCGTTTTTGATCTGCCGAAGTCCGGCGGCAAAGCGGCTCGGCTGTATGCGCTGCAGGTGGATGGAAGACTGTCCGGCTTACCGACAAAGCCACCGCAGCAGCCGCAGACTGCGCGGAACGGTCAGTGGGTCGCTGCGTGGCAAGAAGGTGACCGTGTGTTTGTGTTGATGGTCGGCGGCTCAACTCGCGACTACTGGGATCGCGTGCGGCTAGGAAGTTCCGCTGTCGCCCGTACTCGCTCCGGCGAGCCGTCTAGCTAGGCGGTTCTTGCGGCGACTTGCTGACAGTTCGTAGCTCGCCGCAGCGTGTTAGCGTCGTATGTATTTCGCCGTAACGCGCTAGGCGTCGGTTCCTGCCTTGGCGCTGATTCTCCCCTGCCGAGAACCGCGGCTGGCGCCGAGCGGTGAACGAATCGCGTGGGAAAAACACTGACAGTAATCTCTTGCTAGCAGCGTGGTGCTGTCGCGCGTCGGTACAAACAGAATTCTTTCGACGAGATTGAACCTCGTTTTGCCTCTCCGCCACTCATTCCCGCCTTCCGCCACAACCGAACTCACCTGTGTGGTTCGTTCATGCGACGAGAAAGGAAATGGTGTCATGCGGGTTCGATGGTTCTTAGCAGCGTGCATTTGCACTTCGCTGATGGTGACAGCCGGTTTTGCGCAAGCTCCGGTTCAGCCGCGCGCGTCCGCGAATGCTGACGATGTCATGCCGAGCGACGGCTCGGTCACTCCCGAGATGTGGCTGTACATGCAGGCCACGAAACGCCATGACAGCCCCAAGGAGGGCGTGCGTCGCA
>JAGQPK010000123.1 GCA_020426755.1 Planctomycetales bacterium | reverse complement strand
TGCGGATGAATGGGGCGACGATCACGCGCTGACTGAGCAAGGCGACGGACCAGACGAATAGGGAAATGACCGCGTAATAGGCACCGTAACCGGCCACCCGCAACATGAGTTCCGCTGACAGAGCGCCGAACGAGCCGCAGATGTTGGCGACACGCTCCGCTTGAGGATAGACCAGCACGTCAGGCTGATAGAGCCGATTGAAGGGAAAGAACAACCCTTCGATCGGGTCGTCGCGGTGGTAGCTCAATAACGACAAGGTCGCAAAGATCGCCCCCGCGAACAGGGCGAGCCCCATCAGGTCCAGCCGACGTTTTCGTGAATGTGCCATGAACGCGCTCGATTGCGATGCTGTGTCAGATCCCGCCGGTCGATCCTCGACCGTAGTGGAATTGGCGCGTCCTTGCCATCTAGACTCCGGTGCACTTCGCTTCAGTCGCTTCGGTTACTCAGGGGGAGCAACGTGAGTTGGATGATTCGCGCTAGTCCTGCGGGTTGCAATCGTCAGAGTTTTCCATCAGCGATATCGCCAACCTTTGACGTATCCGATCACGTCGCGAAGTTGTTCCGGCGTAAGCTGTTGCTGAAAACCAGTGGGCATCAACGACGTGCCGGTCGCCTTCAACGTTTCGATACGCTCGCGTGGAATCGTCTGCCGTTGACCCTCCTGCATCAGCAGCGTAACTGAATCGCCTTGCCCCTCCTCCAGCAGCCCTTCCAACACTTTGCCGTCGACGGTTACTAATACGTAACGAAAGTATGCCGCATCAATTGCGCGGTTGGGGTCCAAAACGGCGACAAGGAGTTGTTCTAGAGTCGCGGTTCGCATGTCAGAAATGTCTGGGCCAACTGCGACGCCTTGTCCGTCGATACGATGACACGTCGCACAATGCTTTAGAAAGAGTTGCTTGCCTGACGCCATCTGCGGTGCGTCGCGCAGCGCCGAGCGGTACAGTTGCATCAGTTCCGAAGTTTCTGCCAACTGCGGTCCGGAGTTCAGTTGCTGAGCACGCTCCGCAATCGTTGCATCCGGATGATTGCGCAGTTTTTCCCACGAGCCGGCATCGATTACACCAAGTGGAATCTGTTGCGATGCCAACGCGTCGAGCAGTGCCGGAGTCCAGGCCCGTGTACGCAGCAACGCTTGTAGCGTCGTCGAAAACTGAGCCGGCGGAAGTCCCGATAACGCCGCGGCCAATTGCGCCCCGTCCGATGGATCCGCGTAGTTGACCAAACCTTGCACAGCAGGGTTCCAATTGGCAAGTGAACGAGCCGTGATGATCCGACGGAAAAGTTGCCCTGTCACTTGCGAACGATCGAGTTGCAAGCGACGCAGCGCCGCGAGTCGCTGCTGCATCGGGGCCTGTTCGTTCGACGCCAACTCCAAGTCCTTGCCTGTCAACGCTCGCAACCATCCGAGTTGATGTTCGTCGAGATCGTCGGCGACCGACTGCCAACTCCTCTCGGCGAGCAGCATACCCTCGCAAAATTGGTCCCATGCATCCGCTCGTAGGTGCACTGAGGTAGTCGCTCTCAAAGCGGCAAAGAGCACATTTGTCTGGCCCTGCCAACCGCAGCGTTGCCACAACGGCTTCAACATGGGCA
This sequence comes from Planctomycetales bacterium, assembly GCA_020426755.1. Lineage (GTDB taxonomy): Bacteria > Planctomycetota > Planctomycetia > Pirellulales > Pirellulaceae > JAGQPK01. The sequence continues at coordinate 8,809 of JAGQPK010000123.1, read as the reverse complement.
GCGGTGCATCCGCTGCGTCGCGGACGAGCCGCTCGCTGACCTCAACGACGACTTCGTCAGGAATTAAGGCCAGCGCCGCAGCCAACCACATGCGTTCGGTTGCGCTGTCGGTGCCCTGAGCAGTCGCGGCCGCAGTAATTAATGAGGCTGGCAACGCGGGCGTGCCGCTGCCCAGGTCAAGCAGCCATTGGTAGCGAACCGCGGCCGATGCGTCGCTTGCAAGCTGTTCGACGACCGTTGCCCAGGCTGCCGAGCGATCCAACTGTTGTGCCAATAACCGGACGACCTGGCAGCGCACGACGGGATCAGAATTGCTTGCCACAGCCGCGAGATCAGGCAGCTTGAGCGCACCGGCCGTTTGTAGCAGCCAGAGCGTGCGGACCAGTGACGGCGAATCACTCGCTCGTTGCGTGCGTTGCTCCAGATTGCTTCGCAAGGCTTGTACGACGCGATCATGCTGGTCAGTAATTGGCGCTGAATCCGCTTGAGCGTTGGCTGCGTGCAGTTGTTGCAACAGGAGCCGCGCTGCTGTAGTTCGCGCCCAGCGATTCGGATGTGCGAGTGTCGCGGCTAGAATCTGCTCGGTCGCGTTCTTAAAGTCTGGTTGAGACAACGAGTTGTCAGTGGTTGTGCAGTCGGTTGTGGCATTGGCCGCAGACACGATGCGGTAGATGCGTCCTGCTTGATTGCCCCAACGCATGTCCGCGCGTTCACGCAATTCGTCCGGCATCCAGGCTGGATGCTCGATTACGGCGCGATGCATGTCGACGACGTACAACGCGCCGTCCGGTCCGTCCGTCAGACACACGGGCCGAAACCAGGAATCGCGGGAGGCGAGAAACTCGCGGTTGGGTTCGCCACGCACCGTTTGTGGTACGAGTCCATCGCGTACGGTTGCGTAGCGTTGGACAAGGGACCCTGTGGGCTCGCAAGCGAAGTAGCTGTTGCCAATCTGCTCTTGCAGTCGATCGCTTTCATAGCGATACACACTGCAGGCAGCTGTAAACTGTCCCGCGTGTAGATTGCTGGTGGTCCACGCATCGACGAGCGGAAACACTTGACTTGCTTCCGCAGCGGGCATGATCGTCGTCCGCCATTGCGCGAGCGGTTGCAGCGGATTGTTCGCGACGTGGTCGGCGGCGGCCAGCAGCAAGTCGCACGGATTACGATTGCTGCAAACGTAGCGGCGACCGGCCTCGTCTTGATAGAAGCCATATTGCGAGTTGCCTGCCACGGAACGCCATTGGCCACCCCAAGGATAAAAGTCGAAGTCGCGTTGGCTAAGATTGACGGTCTGCGGTGTCGCTTGCCAGCGCTGATCGACCGCCTCAATTGTGCCTCCACGCAGGCCGCTGGCTACGTGAATGGTGTTCTCAATTGTAAGTGTTGGATGGTTGGCCAATAACTGTTCGTTGGAAGTGGAGAAACCCGTGAACCAAGTTGTACGTCGATCGCACTCGCCATCTCCGTCGACGTCTTCTAGGAAGGCGACCTGCCCAGCCATCGTCACGATCACGCCCTGTTCGAGTATCTGGATGCCTGTGGGAAAGACCAATTGGTCGGCAAATAGCTGAGCGGTCTCGAAGAAACCGTCTCCGTCGCTGTCAGTAAGAATGCGAATGCGACCTTGCGGATTCACTGAGATTCCATCCGCATCAACTTCAATCGAAGGGTAATCTCGCATTTCAACGACCCACAGCCGACGACGTTCGTCAAACTGAATGGCGATTGGGTCGACAACCTGCGGTTCGCACGCGACAAGTTCGACGCGGAGGCCGGGAATGATCGCCATGGCTTGCAGGGATTCTGCCGGAGTCAGCGGATGGTCACGGCCTAAAGTGAGCGGGGCAGACGCGCGCCCAGCAGGTTGTCCACACACAGGCGGTGCAAGATGCGGCCAGCATAAAGTTGCGAGCGTTCCGAGCAGCAAGTATTTTAGTGATCGCATGGCAGGCTCCGTTTCTGCGCCGTATTGATCGAGACGAGCTTCAAAGTGCCGTGCAAGGAGGCAACTCAATGGAACGTGATCTCGCAAAGTCGACGTCGATTTCGTGGCGTGTGTGGATTGGCTATTTTATTGCATTTGTTGCAGCGGTGTGCTGCGTGCCAGGCTTTGCTGTGCACACTGCGTGCGGGGTCGAGGCGAACGGTTCGGTGTTTCGCGCCGGTGCGGCGACCATCGATGTAACTCCGAGTAAACTGCCAATCGCCGTCAACGGCAATATGACAGTGCAGATGGCGGAGCAGGTGACTTCCCCGGTCAAAGCCAGGGCGATCGTCGTGGCACAGGGCAACGAACAGATCGCGCTCGTCGTTGTCGATAGCTGTATGTTGCCGCGCGTGCTGCTTGACGATACCAAGCAGCTTGCTCAAATGCGGACAGGTATCGCGGCGGATCACATCATGATTGCCGCAACTCATACACATACCGCACCGGCCGCGATGTCATGCTTGGGGACTGACGCGGATCCCGACTATCAGGCCTTCTTGCGTTTGAAGATCGTGGACGCGATTGCCGCGGCACAAGCCGGCCTGCAACCGGCAAGCATCGGTTGGGCAGCAGTCGACGCGTCACCCTATATGGCAGTGCGTCGCTGGATCCGCCGTTCCGACCGGATGGTGGAAGACCCGTTCGGCAATCGTACGGTGCAGGCGAACATGCACGCCGCTGCGAATTTGGACGACGTCACCGGTGAATCTGGACCGGAAGATCCCGCACTGTCGCTGATTGCCATTCAAACCGACGATGGCAAGCCGCTGGCGCTATTGGCCAATTTGTCGATGCATTACTTTAGCGGTCCCAAGCCGATCAGTGCCGATTACTTTGGGCTTTATTGCGAACGACTACAATCGCGCTGGCAACAAAAGAGCAATTCCAAAGCAGAGCCTGTCGTGCTGATGTCACACGGCTGCAGTGGTGACATCTGGCGACGTGACTACACCGGCGCGACTCCCACGCGATACCAGACAATTACGATGGACGCGTACGCCGATGAATTGGTCGAGTTAACATTGGCGGCGATTCAAGGGTTGACTCCCCAGCGGCCGAATTCGATTGCCATGGCCGAACAGCGCGTGCCGCTGAAATATCGTGTGCCTGATGCACAGCGTTTGGCCTGGGCCCAACCGATCGTCGCTGCCCTTAACGGAGAATTGCCGACGACACAGACGGAGATCTATGCCCGTGAAGCACTGCTGTTACACGAAATGCAGGCGACGGAAGTCGTCATTCAAGCGATTCGGTTGGGCGAGATTGCCATCGCGACGACACCGACCGAAACGTATGCGCTGACGGGTCTGAAGCTCAAGTTGCAAAGCCCCAATGCACAGACAATGGTGTTGGATCTTGCTAACGGAGGCGACGGTTACATTCCGCCGCCGGAACAGCATGTGCTCGGCGGTTACAATACTTGGCCGGCACGCTCGGCAGGGCTCGAAGTCATGGCCGAACCCAAAATCGTTCAAACTGCTCTAACACTATTGGAAGCCGTCTGTGGTTCGCCACGCCGCAATTATCGACAGACGGACGGGCCGGGTGTCGCGAAACTGATGAAACAGGAGCCGCTGGCGTACTGGCGGATGGACGAGTTGCAAGGCACGCTGGCCCGGTGTCTTGTGGGGAACGGGCCGGACGCCGCCTACGAGGATCGCATTTCGTTCTTCTTGGCAGGCCCGGAATCGAATTACTTCAACGGCGCTGATGAAATCAATCGCGCGGTGCATTTTGCCGGTGGCCGCATGCGAGTGCCTGCGAATCGTTTGCCAGCGAACTACCGTGTCCAGATGTGGATCTGGAACGGTATGCCCAATGACGGCCGCGACATCGCCGGTTGGTTCTACTCGCGGGGGATTGATGCCTCCGCGACCGCGCGAAGCGAACAAGTCGGCGTCGGCGGCGCCGCAGCCCATCCGGGCAAGCTGATTGCTCAGGCGAATGACGGCACAATCCACGCCGGTCGCACCGAACTCGATCGTTGGAAATGGTGTCGCGTCACGATCGAGCGGACTGACAACCAGTTGGCTGTCTATCTTGGTGACGAACTTGAGCCGGAGATCCGCATCGCCGTTCGCCCAGTTACTTTACCTGATGACGCCGAAGTGTTCTTTGGCGGTTCAACCGACAACCGCTTCAACTGGGAAGGTCGCTTAGATGAAATCGCTATCTTCGGGCTGACTCCGTCGCAGTAACTCACGTCTTAAACACAGAGACGTAAAGACGCGTAATTTCTGAACGACCGAGCGCGAACATGCTCGGCTTTTCCCGAACACGAAGTTCGCCGAAAGGCGCCAGTCGCGGTTCTTGAATCGGTGTCAGGGCAGAACTGACGCTCGCGCGTTACAACCTCTGGTGAAGTAGAAAATGGGCCTGAATTCGCTTGCCAGTTTGCGCTGAGTGATGCGGCGGTTGTGTCGCTGCGTCTCCGCGTCCTTGCGACTAACCTGTCCTGTCGGGCAAGTTACTATGTGCCGTTCCAGAACACGTAGACTTCGTTGCGATCGAGCAACGTCGCCAGCACGTCGATCCATCCGTCGCCATCCAGGTCTGACAGAGCGATGCTAGAAAAACGCTCGACGCCTGCCACGTCGAATCGATGAGGTTCGAACGACAGGCTGCCCAGGTTCTCGAACCAGTGAATGGTACCTGAGCCGTTTGACGAAGTGGCATTGCGGATGGGGCCTTGCACCAAGTCGAGATCGCCATCGTGATCAAAGTCAATGACGACGATGCCGTTATCTGATGTCGGCGTTAGAGTCGTTGCTACCGTCCAATCGCCAAATTCGTCGAGTCTGAAAATGGCGATGTTTCTGTCCGTCACGATCTGTTCGAGATGCCCATCGCCGTTCAGATCGAACATCTGTGTCGGCGTCGAACGACGATCGCCTCGGAGCAAACTGCCATCCGGTTGTTGCAGGAAGTCGCCAAGGTTGGAGATCAGATCCATGCGGCCGTCGCCGTTGATGTCAGTCAGTGAAAGTGACGTTACCGCGCTGTTAGGAGGGTCGTTGTATTCGATGTAGTGCAGTACTTTATCGACCAACGTGCCTTGCTCGGTGAATTGACCGACTTCGAACGAAATGATCGAATCGTGATCCCAAGCGGTGATGAGTTCCTGTCGTCCGTCCTGTTGGATGTCGCCCCAAAGCACGTTTCGTAAGCGAGCATAGGTTGTGTTTCCCGCTACGACGACGCGTGGCTGCCAATGTTCGGTCTCACCGCGGAACAGTCCCACCAGGTCGTTCACAACCCGTGTTCCGTCTGCGATCGTGATTGAATTCCGCACTGGAAAGAAAACCTCGTCCAGACCGTCGCCATCCAGATCGCCGCGTTCGATAAAGGAGATTGCTTGCTCCGCTTCGAACAAGGTGCGCTCGGCTCCAAACTGGCGATTGCCCAGGTTCTTCTGCCAGGAGATCGTGCGCGAACGTTCGCCGAGTATGACGAGATCCGTCAGGCCATCGGCATCGACATCCAAGGTGATCGTTTGACCGCTGCCGGTAAGCGGACGTTGGTCAATTGTGATGTAGTTTGAGTTGAGCGCATCGTAGCTGTAGACGACCCACGGAATCGCTGCCTGTGCCGCATAGACGATCGCATCGAGATCACCGTCGGCATCCAGGTCGACGAGCAGCGGAATAGCGGCAAACGTCGTGGAGCTTTCTTCGCGTCGAATCGGCGCCATATCGCGTGCGGTGAACTCGTAGCGTTCGTAACCCGTTTCTGTCATCCAGAGGAAATCGGACAGTCCGTTACCGTCAATGTCTTGGCCAAGACCGATCTCACGGCCAATCGGCAGTATCAGTTCCTGAGACGCGAACGAACCGTCGTCCAGCTGCAGCGCAAAGCTGGCCCGCGAGCGACTCGCGCTCCATTGGTCGAGATCGCCATCTCCATCGAGATCGACGGTGTCCCAAAGCTCGTTGGCGCCAGGCAACGGTTGGCGTTCCAAGGCAAAGTGGCCGTCGACGTTCTCTAGCCACTGGTCTCCATCTTCAATGTCGAGGTCACCGTCATGGTCGACGTCAATCGCAATTGGATCGTATGATCGCAGGTCGTAACCCATCACACTGCCGACAAGCTCTCCGGATTGCTGATAGTGGAAGAGCACGCTTGTTCTAGCGTAACTGGCTGTACCGTAGTTGTCCGCGATGAGTTCATTGCGTCCGTCGCCATCGATGTCCGCAATTAGCGAGGTGCTCAATGAAAGCGCGTGGGGAATGCGACCGACGACTTCGCCGAGTGGGTCGGTCGCGAATGAGATGATCAGAGTATCCGCGTTTGTTTCGACAACCAGTTCTGGAAGATGATCTCCCTCAAAATCACCCAAGTGGTACGACAGAGCGTCCCACCGAAGATTCGTCAGGTCGCTGGGAACACCCTGGGCATCGACGTCAAAGTACTGGCGGCCATTGACGAAGATCTCTGCGTAGCCGTCACCGTCGACGTCAGCCGTTTCGATGTCGGCGAACTCAATGCGGTCGGGGCCATTGAACAACCGGTCACTCGGGAGCGGTCCACCCGACGTCGGCGGCGTGTAGAAAGGACTTGTTTCATTCACTTCTTGCAACGCCATGATGAGGTCCGCCGAGTTAAAGCGACCGTCGCCATTCCAGTCGCCCGACGACCACGTTGCGAACGCCTGATCGGTTGACTCATACTGGCCGCGGCTTGCAACCTGAATCAAATCGCGCGCATCAAAGAGTCTGTCAGCGTTGGCGTCGCCGGCGGACAACTTGAGAATGTCGCTGGAGAAACTTAGGATGTCAGGGGCGCCGACTTGACCGTCGCCGTTGATATCGAAACGTTTCTCATGGCTGCCGGCGGAAATGATCACTCCCAGTTGATCCAGGTCTGCGACGTCCAGTAGCGCGTCGGCAACAATGTCCCATTCTCGATAGTGATTGCGCGCTACGCTGATTCGATTTAGAACTCCGTCACGGAAGACTAAGTCCGAATCGCCGTCACCATCGACATCGAAGATGAGTGGAGCGGTCGCTGAATCGACTTGATCAGCAATTTGTTCAGCTTGGTAGGCAAAGTGGCCGTCGCCAAGATTTCGAGTCCACGTGGTCGACTGTCCGATCTGGATGATATCGGGAAATTGGTTGCCATCGATGTCGGCGATACGCAACCTCTGTCCAAAGTCACTGACTGCCAGGCCCCAAGACGTAAAGGCGAAGCCTCCGTCGTTGTGGTAATGTTCGGCATAGTTGTCGATCGTTTCCACTAACAAATCGACATGAGAATCTTGATCGAAGTCGGCGATGCCGTGCAGTGTCGCGTTGGGAATTGTCGTCACTTCCTCGTAGCCGACATCACCCGCGGCTAACACACGAACGGCGTTGACATCTTCGATGACGACATCCATGTTGCCGTCCTGATCGAAATCTGCCAGTTCGAAATTCCTAACCTGCGATGCACCGTCCCAGAGCAGCGTCGTTTCGTAAGTTTGTCGCGATGCCGCGTCGAATTCGTACCAGATAACTCGTCCGTGGGGCTCGAATCTTCCGCCAGCGTTGATCCAGCTCAGGGAAGCCACGACCACATCCGGATTGCTATCTCCGTCTATGTCGACGACTCGAGGCAGGATGCCGGTTGCGCCAGTCATGAGCACGGTTGCCGGTGAGAAGCTGCCATTGGGCCGGCGCGTTTGATATTCGAGTTGGCACGTAGCGGCCGTCGGGGTGTCGCAGCTACCGCTGGCATACACGAACAGGCCAGGACTTATGTCGATTGGCGGAATCCAAACGGCCGGTGCTTCCTTGCCGTTCGGCTCTGGGGCCACGATCATTGACGCCGGAAACGACTGTGACGCTCCAAGTTGACCGTCGACGTTTTCGAACCACTGAAGTCCTACTTGGTCACGCGTGCGTGCAATCAGATCAGGGTCACCGTCGCCGTCGACGTCACCGTCGAGCATCATGATTGCGCGACTATCGACTGTCGCATCAGGGATCGGTTCCTCACTGCTAACGAAGGCCTCGGAACGGAACGGCGTCGCCGTCAGTGCAATGCGTGCTTCGAGTGCTTGAAGTGACAGGAGCGACCGAATGTCGCGGTGGCGACGGGATGTTTGCAATCGGAACATGCGATCGTCCTCGCAGGCAGTTCATTTTTCGAAACGCTGCAATCAATGAATTTGGCCAACGAGTCACATTGCAAATGCAACGTGACGGCCTAAGGACGAAATCAGCTTCTACAGAGTTGAGCCCGCAAAGTCGTAGTTCTGTGGACTCAAGGTTGTTCCATTCGTAGGGTACGTGTTCCCGCTAATTCTGTCAACGTGGTTCCCGATCGTTAAATCTGGATCGCGTGTCGGAATCTTTGGAGTGCGAGCGTCGACTTTATTTGGAGTGCGATCGCGCAGCTATCGCTTTACGTTTGGGCTACGGGTTGCGAGAGAGTCGGAAGCTGGCCGCTTGATGATGATGCGCTTGGCTGCAGTTGGAGTGTCGGGCACACGGTTTGGTGTTGGACTCTCAACATCGGTTCTAACCGCTTGGCTTCGTTCGAAAGCAGCAGCTGCGTGGCCGAGCTCCATAAGCGTGATTGGCTTCCTTTGAGCGTCACTGTAGTTGGCATCAGAGCAGTCACTTGCCAATGAAATTGCACGCAGGGTGAAACTGACCGTTGTGACGCGGAGTCAGAATTGCCAACAGTTCGCCGTTTACACCGAGTGCCGCAAGCTGGTTTGGCAGGAGACGCCGTGCATCGGTTGTGGTTATGTGTGGCGGATTGATCCATCGATCGGTTGCGATGTCGAGCGGCAATGCGAATTCGAGCCGATTGTGTTCGCTCGGCGTCAACATG
>JAGQPK010001239.1 GCA_020426755.1 Planctomycetales bacterium | reverse complement strand
GGAAGCTACGATCATCGGTAGCAATGAACGCTACGATTTGAAGACGTCCGTACGCCACATCTATCGAACTGCAGTCAACTACGTGCAGTTAGGCTGGCAATACGTCGGACTGATCGTTCTCAGCCTGTGCCTGATCTGGAATGCACGCAAGTCGCCCGACAACCTGCTACCGGACGAAATGGCACCGCGTCCCGCGTTCCGACTCAGCGGACTTCGATAGCTCCGTTGATTTCTGAATGATGATTGCTGATTTTTGAACTTCGAATGAAAAGCCAACGCGATTCCCAACGAGAGCGTCGGCATTTCGAAATCCGAAATCAGCAATCCGAAATCATCATTCAGAAATCAAAGCTCCTACAGCTTCCCTAGCAGAATCTGCAGCATTCGGCGCAGCGGCTCGGCAGCTCCCCACAGCAGTTGGTCGCCGACGGTGAAGCACGTCAGAAACTCCGAACCGAGTGTCATCTTTCGCAAGCGGCCCACGGGAATGTGCAAGTTGCCAGAGACTGCGGCAGGAGTTAGCTGGCGAATCGTCTGTTCACGCTCGTTCGGCACCAGCCGAACCCAGTCGTTCGCCGACTGTATGGCCACTTCGATTTCGGCGATGGGCACATCTCGATTCAATTTGATTGTCAGCGCCTGACTGTGACAGCGCATTGCGCCCACACGTACGCACTGGCCGTCAATTGGGATAAATCGTTTCGTTCCCAGAATCTTGTTGGTTTCGTTCTCGCCCTTCCACTCTTCGCGCGTCTGCCCGTTCTCCATGCCGCGATCGATCCAAGGAATCAGACTACCGGCCAGGGGGACGCCGAAGTTGTCGACTGGAAAATCAGCGGCTGCTTGGCGAGCGGTCACGAGCCGCTCGAGTTCGAGCGCTGTCTGCCCCGGCGTCTGACAGCCGGACAGTTCACCCATCTGTTTGACGAGTTCAAGCATGTTCTGCGCGCCGGCGCCGGAAGCGGATTGGTAGGTCATCGAAGTGATCCATTCCACCCAGCCTCGTTGGAATAGGCCCATCAATCCCATGAGCATCAAGCTGACGGTGCAGTTACCACCAACGAAATCCTTGAGTCCCGCGTCCAAGGCCCGGTCAATCACCTCGCGGTTAACCGGATCCAGAATGATGACGCCATCGTCAACCATTCGAAGCGCTGAGGCAGCGTCAATCCAATACCCCTGCCAGCCTGCCGCGCGAAGTCGCGGATGCACATCCTTCGTATAGTCGCCGCCTTGGCACGTCACGATGATATCGGCCTGCCGCAGGGCATCCAGGTCCGTGGCGCTCAACAGCGGTCGCGTCCCCTGCCCGACATCCGGTCCCGCCTGGCCGGCCTGCGACGTCGTGTAGAAGATCGCATCGATCCCCTCAAAATCGCCCTCAGCTCGCATTCGGTCCATCAAAACCGACCCGACCATACCTCGCCAACCGACTACACCTACCTTCTTCACCGCGATCGCCTTCTGTTCAGGAGTGGAATTCCAGCTATCAATTTAGAACAGACGAATTCTGGCAAGCCAGGTTCGCGCTCGCAAGTCCAATCGGAGTCGTTGGCCAGTGCCGAGCGACCAAGTTCGCCGAAAGCAGCGCAAGTTCGCCAACAGGCATTAGCCCAATGGTACTCAGTTTAGATCCACGTGCGCTGTCGCCCCTCCCGCAATCGATTTTCAATTGTCGTGAATCGCGCAGTCCGGGAGGGGGATTAAGGGGAGGGCGACAGCCAC
>JAGQPK010001238.1 GCA_020426755.1 Planctomycetales bacterium | reverse complement strand
TTGTTTCATGCTGGGGGGCAGGGCGGCGAAGGAAGGCGAATAGATCAAATAGCTGCAGGGATAGCGAAACAGTCGTGTTTCCAAGTCCAGATCGCGCAGCGAGCGACCTTTTGAATCTCGCGGTCCAAGTTGCTGAAACTGAGTGGCGAAATCCGACGACGGATTGATTTTTGCGGTCAACGCGAACTCATCGCGGAACAACAAGTACTCAAGTAGTTTCTCGCCCGCAGACGCGATACGGCGTTGAGTTGACTCGCTCTGATAATCAGCCGCTCGATTCAACGCGGTACTGACAATACTGTCTTGATACGCCGCTTGACGCGAAGTGTAGCTGGCCAGCGTCAAGAAGTTGTGCATCTGCGATTGATGTTCCAGAACCATTAACGCGACGATATCACTTGTGGGCTGCATGTATGGAGATACATTGACTAGCGGCTTCAACTCGCAAACGTTCGCGCCCTGTTCACGATCGATGTTTTCTGGATGGTGGCGATCCTTGGCCAAGATATTGCCCATATGTCGCAGTGCACCGTGTTCGCCGGTCACGTACCAGCCGCCCCAGCGCTCATGGAACGGACTCCGATGATCGGTGGTAAACGTGCCAGAACCAAAGTGCGGCTGACCACTCGGCGAAGTGTAGACGGATCGTACCAAATGGCCCGGCACACCCTGCGTTCGCGACGAGGCGTGACAGGCCAAGCATTGTCCGCGATCGCGCACGAACAGGGGACGCTCGTCCTGTTCTTGCGACAAGGTATAGAAGACTCCACCCAGGTCCGGGTCAACCGATGATACTTCGACTACGTCACCGTCCTGCACCCAGCCGACATAGCACGAATCATTGAAGTAGACGGCGCGGGGACGGTAGGGCGCAATCTTCGACAACTGGAAGCTGGTCTTCGAAAACACCAACATCTGTGAAGCCGGAGAAACACCGAGTTCCTTGAGGACGGCCGGCAAGTAACCGTGCTCAGGAGAGTATTCGAGTTTCACCTCGCCGCGATCGATGCGCGATTGCAATTGCGCAACTGGATCGTGTGACACTGCATGCTCATAGTTGATGGGCGCCTGTTCGAAATCGAGCTGTGCGAAGGCAGGGGCCGTGAGTGGCCAGCCAATGAGCCCCGTCAGGATCAAGAGACTGACTGCGAAGCGTTTCGTTAGCGGGGTAAACATCGCGGCAGTTGCTCCTGTTTCAGAGGCGGTGGCGGGGCGCTCATACGCCGGGGAGGCTGGCGCAGGAACCGTATTTGCGCTGCGGCGCGGGTGGCACGCCTTTCCAGCAACTGCTGTGCCAGACAACGTCGCGTTGCGGCTGTGCTAACAGCTGCCTACACAGTTGGGTGGGACGTCAACGGGAAATGTGCTGCCGCAACGCCGTTTCTTACGCGAACCGGAACGCATGCGGCTGGACGAGTACGATACCAAATGACACGCCGCGCGCCGATTCGCACGCTCAACTGGTTCGTCGCAATGCGACGTTGTTCGCTGTAACGCGCTAGCGTCGGTTCGTCCCGGCACTGGCTTCGATGATGCGCGAGAACCGCGGCCTGCGCCTTTCGTCACTCAGTTTAGATTTCAGGATAGAAAAAGCGTGTAGTTCCCCCTCCCGTCGATGGCCTCCACTTCGCGTGGTTCTAAACCGGGAGGGGGCAGGGGGAGGGAACCAGAACGGACGCTGTGTAACGCGACGGCGATGCTGAAAAGTCGTGAGCGGAGCCGAAGT
>JAGQPK010001237.1 GCA_020426755.1 Planctomycetales bacterium | reverse complement strand
GATTCGCCCGCAACGTGACCAATGAGTCTTCTACTTTCCCCGTTCTATCGGAGAGCGAGGAGCACCTGCGGACCCCGGGCCAAACAATGGCCGGTCCATCACCATTTCTGTTGAGGAGGTCTTCTATGACACGCCTTTGTCATCACTCATCACTCTTCCGGCTGATTATCGTCAGCGCTGCGTTCTTGCCGTTCTCGATCGGCAAGCCCTGTGTGGGTCGCTCGGTGCCAAGCCACTTTGGCGAACAACTTGTGGGGCAGTTGGAGCGTCAATGTTGTCTGCCTGGCAATCGCAAAGGATGCGATCCGACAAATCTTGGCCAGTCGGGCTGCAGGGACGTAAACATTTTGCTCGGGAATTGCTTTCGCGGGCCGTGGAAGACGATGGAGTGCACAGACGCCACTTGTCATGACGCTGGCCCCGAGGATCGGTGCACATTGACGTGGCGAAATGTCCGACATAACCAATGCAAAGGTACCGGGTTGAAGACAACGGTCGGTTGTCCGGAAAACCAATGGCAGTGCAAGATCGACATGTTGGCATACACCGTGGCCAACGCTCCACGAAGTCGTAAACGGGTCTGCATGACGGGCAATTCAACGATCTGTCAGTACGACTACGCGGTTTGTGACTAGGAGTAACCCATGTTTCGCATCTTCACACGCGGTGCAGCTCTCGCGACAGCTGCACCGCTCATCTCGATCTGTTTGATCACCTGCATCGCCGACGCGGCCGCACCAACGACATCGGAACTACTCGATGGCGTCATCGCCCGCGCAGAAGTCATCTACACGATTCAGCTCGACTATACCTGCCAAGTGACGTTTGAGGAGCACGATTCTAAGGTCGATACTCAGCCGCTGCGCCAACTTCGCACCGCGATCCAGGGAAACGACTGGATCACGCGAAGTCCGGTCGGCCCCAACTACGTCATGCGTCGCAACCATGCCACCTTTCGCTTCATAGAGTCCGTCGATGTCGATGGAGCCACATCGGCATCGCTCCACATTACAGCTCCCGAAACACACAACTCACTTGTACAAGGTGACATTGCCCACGCAGGTCCACGGCTAGGAACGCTCTGGTACGCAGAGCAACTCGAATTTGTCAGCCAGAACAGAACTCGGGTTGAACGCTTACCAGCACAGACTCTGGACGGCGTTGAAGTCGAAGTCTTGCAGTGGCAGATTGCAGCAACCGATTTTGACGAAGCTTTTCTGGTGATCCCCCCAGAGATCGCGACCGCACGCCGCGGCCTGCTGCGACTCTACGTGGCACCCAAGTATGACTGCGTACTACCGCGCATCGAATATGTTTCGCCCAAGGGCAAGGTCGAGCTCGTAACCGACGCCCGCGAGTTTCAACGAGTTGGACCGCGACTCTGGTTTCCCAAACGTGCAAGTCACATTGTGACATGTGCCGACGGTCTTGATCGCAACGAGTTCGATGTCAGCGCCGTGACGAGCGTGAATCAGGAACTGCCTGCAGAGACTTTTCAGATGGAAGTCCCGCCCCACACGCGAGTGCGTGATTCGAGGCCCGGCATGCCGGTCAGCATTTTCTCGCTGGATAACGAGCAACAACTGGCTAGTTTTCGTTCGAGGATCGAGGACAGTACTCCAACGGTGCGGTCGAAAAGTGCTTTACTGCTGATCACCAATTCAACCTTGCTCGTGCTCTGCACCCTGTTATGGATCTATACAAAATGGCGTTCCAGCTTGACATCGTA
>JAGQPK010001236.1 GCA_020426755.1 Planctomycetales bacterium | reverse complement strand
CGGCTGATGGAACTGCGAATCCCGTCGTTACCGTGAGATGACTCCCGGCCAATTAGGCGAAACAGTTCGGACCGTCTGCCCGTCGCGAAGTTCGAGAATCCGCGCCGAGCAGCCCGGTTGACGTTCGAGCTGTGCCAGTCCCGGTTGGGCGCCCACGATGGAGATGACGGAGGCCCAGGCGTCGGCCTCCCAGCCGGCCGAGGCCAGCACGGTGACACTCCTTTGTCCCTCGATCGGACGGCCGCTGCGCGCGTCGATCAAATGGGAATAGCGGCGTCCGTCGAATTCTACGTACTGCCACAGGTCGCCCGAAGTGGCGGCCGCCTGTCGCGTGAGTGTCAGCCATTCGGCGGCGTCTCCAGCGCGTTCCAGGCCAGCAACGGCGATCCGCCACCCGGCGGCATTCGGCGGCGGATCGGCAGCCAATACGTCACCACCACCGTCGATCAACACGCGATGAATGTCGCAGGCCTCGATCGCACGCATAGCTTCGTCCAGCGCATCCCCCTTCGCGATGCCTCCAAGGTCAAGCTGCATCTGCTCGCGCATTAATTGCACGCCATGAGTCTCGTCCGTCAATTTGATCGCGCGGAAATCGACCTTGCTGGCCGCCGCATTCCAGCGTTCTTCAGTGGGCCATTGTTGTTGACGTCGACTCTGCCGCCAAAGTTTGGTCAGTGGTCCAATCGAAACGTCAAATGCGCCCTGTGTCTGGCGGCTGATCTCCTGGCTGCGCTGCAAAACGCGCCAAAGATCGTCGCTGGCGGAGACCGGTGTGGCATGTGGGGCAGACCGACACAGCCGATTGAGTTCACTTTCTGATTGGTAGTTGCTGAGCGCTGCATCCAATTCTGCGATCCGGGCGAACGCCAATTTGAAGGCCCGCTCCGCAGTCTCTGCGTCTCCCGCGTACAGGGTAATGTTGAACTGCGTACCCATGTGTCGCTGGCTCTGTTCAAACCGCTGCGACATCCTGTCATGACCGATCGGCTCCGCCGTGTAAACAGTGGGTACAGGCCCGATCATGTTCAGTAAACATAACAAGGCGCACGTCAGGCCGAGTTGAATTGGCGAATTGAAGCGATCGGGCATGGTGTGCGTTTTGCGTAACGTTTTGCGTAAAAGGTGGGTGTGGCGGGCGATGCGAGGAATTTGCCGGGGCAACACCGCAATCAAAGTGCTCAGCCGTGTCGCGGGTTTCACCAGGGAATTTGAATCCGGCTGATTTGAGTGTGGTCTGGGTAGGCGGTATGATGATGGCTCAAACACGACCTACCGACGACTTTCTAGTCTATGGAGAAACTGATGAGCGGAAAGCCCGAATCGAACCAAAACAATTCCACCTCGCGACGCAAGTTCATTAAGACTTCGTCGTTGCTTGTCGCCGGCGGTGCCGTCGCCGGACAGCTTTCGCTGCCGCGGACAGCGCACGCGTTCGGTAGTGATGAGATTCGCATCGGCCTGGTCGGCTGTGGCGGACGTGGTACCGGTGCGGCCAGCCAAGCAATGAACACGGAAGGGCAAACTCGACTGGTGGCCATGGCGGACGTGTTCAGTAATCAACTTCAGTCGAGCCTGCGAGGACTGAAAAGTGAGCACAAGGATAAGGTCGACGTGCCACAAGACCGTCAGTTTATCGGCTTGGACGCTTACAAGAAGGTTTTGGAGAGCGACATTGATCTGGTCATTCTGGCCACACCTCCGGGGTTCCGCCCGTTGCACTTTGAAGCAGCGA
>JAGQPK010001235.1 GCA_020426755.1 Planctomycetales bacterium | reverse complement strand
GACGATTACGTGCGGACCGTCAGAACAACGCTTGGCTAGTCAACTTCGTAGTCGCAACCGGAATATCAATAATGGCGTCAAAATTCCGGCCGAAGTTGATGTCGAGAGCGTGGGTGACGAGATTCTCAGCGTAGGACGCGTTTCGATCCAAAAAGGCTTCGACATCTTCAAGCAAATCGCTGCAGCATTGCCGGAATGTCGCTTTGTATGGATGGGCAGTGCTGAACCTGCCGACAAACACCTGCTCGATGATTTGCCCAACAACGTGACGATGGTGGACTATCAACCTCACGACGTCACCATGGAGCGGATTCGTCGTGCACGGTTCGTGCTTCTGCCGTCGCGCTGGGAGGGGCTGTCTCGCGTGTTGTTGGAGAGTATCGGCTTCGGACGCGCGATTGTCACGTCGCATTGCGAAGCCAATGTCGACTGTTTGGCCGGCCCCGTGCAAGGGGCAACCAGCCGAGATGCCTTTGAGTTCGATAACGGCTACGCGTGCAGCCACTTGGAAGACTACGTGGCCGCGATTACTCAATTATGTAGTGATCCGCAGTTGCTGCGTGCCAAGCAAGCCGCCTCATTGCGTCACGCTCGACGAAACTTTGACATGGAACTGATCCGCCGTCAATGGAAAGACTTGTATCAACTGCCGTCGCAGTCGTTGTCCCCGGCGCTCGCGCCTCGCTTAACCACGTAATGTCGTAGACGTCAGTTTGCGGCCACGGGAGATCTTCACGTGTCAGTTTTGAGCGAACCTACAATCGAGCAACGCAGCGATCAGTGCCAAGAGCTGATTGCAGAATCTGGTGTGAACCTGATTGTGCTCGGTTTTCCTAAGTGTGGTACCACTGCATTCGCGGAATGGTTGGACGGTAGCGCGTTGGTCGCGGTTTCACGGCCGAAGGAAACGTTTCGACTCTGTCCGGAATTCTCGCTGAACCAGAGCCGTACAGAACGAGTCGGACTTTCAACGAGCTTCCGCAGTTCCGATGCGCCGTGGCGTGTGGAAGCAACGACATTGAACGTTTACTCGGCCGCCTTGCGGCAGGCCCTGCGAGCAACTCCGACGAAGGTCGTAATTCTGTTGCGAGATCCGGTGGAGAGCGTCTTGAGTTGGCACAATCAGATGTGTCAGGCCGGTATCGCCGTTAGTGAGTCATTCGACGAAGCGTGGCAGCACGGTCTTCAGCTAGGCGAAGAGCTGGCCGAGGGAAATGAGTTTCTACGCGCTTACGAGGTGGTCTGCAGCTATGGACGATGGGTGTCACGCTGGCTTGAAGCGATTGGACATGACCGCACGTTGCTGGCGTACGACCACGAAGTACGTTCGTCGCATCAGTTGCTGGGGCGACGACTCGAACACTTTCTGGCTACGTCGTTGGGACTGCCTGCGGAAGTCCCGGTGCGCAATCAGTTCTCTGCAATCCGATTTCCGCGTGCGTACGCGATGTTGCGACGGCCAGCCTTCAAAAGCGCACTGCGTACAGGTGCGAGGTATGTCCCGGCAGTTGATGCCGTGCGGCGCTTCGTGCGCGAACGAGTGATGCTGCGACCGGCCAAGAAGCTCCACGTGGATGCTTACGAGTTTCTGCGGGAGCAGTTCTCGGCGGATCAGGAGCTGCTTCAATCGCACTATGCTGCCAATTCACAACGCTGGTATGGCCTCTAACAAGTAAGTGGAAGTAATTCGAATGACAGGTCGGGAACTGTTTCGCTTGATTAAGCCACTGCTCAAC
>JAGQPK010001234.1 GCA_020426755.1 Planctomycetales bacterium | reverse complement strand
TACTCGCGAAGAAGTCGGGAAGGGGGCCTCCGCCCTGGTAACGACGACGACGAACGACGGCACGCCCGGCGATTTTTCAACGGGCAAGAGTGATTGGACGCTGACGATTCTGAATTCGGCTGGGGCTACCGTCTATGGACCGGTGGGAGAAGGGGCGAACTGGGGCGGCGATGGCGTGAGCGACAAAGAAGGCGGCAGCCTGGAAGGACCGGATGCTCAGGCGACCACTGCCGAGACAATCGCGCTGTGGCAAGCACTGAAGCCCGACAGCAAGGATTACGACGACACGACAAGCACCAGCTTCGGTATGCCCAACGTCAGTTACGATTCAGTTACTCAGACCTTCTCGCCCAACCAAGACGTTTTGGCTCTGAGAACCCTCGTTGTCTCGCCCGTCGGAAGCGGTGACTTCAACGGCGATGGTCAACTGACTGTGGACGACATTGATGAGCTGACTGCAGCAATTCTGGCCGGCAGCATCGACGCCAAATATGACGTCGACAAGGACGGTAAGGTCAACGGAGATGATCGCGCGACTTGGGTGCGCACTAGCAAGAAGACTTACTTTGGCGACGCCAATCTGGACGGTGAGTTTAACACGAGCGATTTCGTGACCGTGTTGGGTGCTGGTAAGTACGAAACCGGAGAAGCGGCGACATGGGGGAGTGGTGACTGGGATGGCGACGGACTCTTTTCGACAGCCGATCTCGTCACTGCACTGATGGACGGCGGCTACGAACAGGGGCCGCGCGCTGCGGTAGCGGCCGTGCCGGAGCCGGCTAGCGTGATCGTGCTGGCACTCGGTAGCCTGGGCCTGCTAATTCGTCGCCGCCAGTGATCTTGCAGCAGATCGCCGATTGCGGAACAATCCCGCCGCCTGCGAATCGAGTCGCAGACGGTCGGGAAGGTAACGCATGGTTCGTAATTCTATCGCTGTCTGGCACCGGCATCTGAGCGTTGCCGGTTTGCTCGTCTGCTCGCTCGTGGCAGGTTGTGCCACCGTCTTGTCATCTCGCGAAGCCGAAAACGCGCCCCCGATGCCGAATCCCATTGAGATCTCGGTGTCGGACCACGAGTTCGCCTGGAATCAGATTGTCGACATGGTCGACGACTACTTCCCAATCGCTCGCGAAGAACGCGTGCGTCTGATCGGCAGTGTGCTCACCGAAGGACGAATCGAAACCAAGCCAATCCCGGGTGCCACCGTGATGGAATACTTCCGCCGCGATTCCACGCCCGGTTTCGAACGCTGGCACGGAACCTTCCAGTCGATCCGCCGCCAAGCGGAAGTGCGCGTCGTGCCAAGTCAAAAAGGCTATGCGGTAAGCATCATCGTCCGCAAGGAACTCGAAGATGTCGACCGTCCGGAGATGTCACAGATCGGCAGCGCCGTGCAACGCCACGATGGCAGCCTGATCCGTCCCCGCAACTCGCGCGTCGGCGGTTCGATCAGCTTGGGCTGGATTCCCATTGGACGCGACACTGCGCTAGAACAAAAGATGATCGCAGATCTCTACGCCCGCTTCTACCACGTCGAAACCCCTCCGCCGCTCCAATCGCTCCACCATCACTTGAACATGCCGTAGACACTGAATGTTGAATATCGGTAACACTTCACCGGAATGAAGCTGCCGTACGGCCACTGCGTCAATTGCATCACAGAGAAATGTATTTCACCACGAAGGCACGAAGCACACGAAGCCAAATCAGCCCCAAGGTTGTCGGAGTCAGGCCGAT
>JAGQPK010001233.1 GCA_020426755.1 Planctomycetales bacterium | reverse complement strand
CGTCCCAGCGATAGATGCTTTGGATCTCGTTGACTTGCACGCAAGCGGCCACGCGCCGCTCGATGGCCGCGCGTCCTACACGCTGCGCGTCTTCCAACGCACCCACTGTTGTCATCACCAGCATGATCGTGGATGGCACATTCAGCCTCACTAGTGCACTGTCAAAGCTTAACAATGGGGTTCGCCGCTTTGGCGTTAGCCGCGGTTTCTTCCGCTGCATACCGACGCTAACGCCTTTCGGCGAATTAGGTCGCATCCGATTTTCTAGGTTTGACAGAGCACTCGTACCCGTGGCGGACTCAGCCGTGTGCAAACCGTTTGCGCGAAATAGCTTCGTAGTCCGATTCATCGTAGTGCTTCCGGGATTTCGTGTGAACCATGCAATGAGTCGACGATCTCGCACGAGCACGAGGCAGAGTACTCAAGTCGCTCTCGTCGGCCACCTCATGATGCTCAAAAAATATTTGCCGGATTTGCCACTTTACGTCCATAATGTGGGCCGCTGCAGATCGGAACAGTTCTGCTGTCACTCACCGGCGATTGTTCATCTTATTGCTGGAGTTCACGGACAACTGAGGCAAGTTGGGGAGACGGGACCATGGTTCAACGGCGATATTGGGTTGGCGTACTCTTGGCGGTCGCAAGCAGCCCGGCACACATCCAGATCTCTGGATGTGTTGATTCCATAGCAGTAGCTGATGAAGTACTCAGCGTTCGTACGACCCCGCTCGCCAGCGACGAGGACGTCCAAGAGCAGCGAGCGCGGGATGCGGCTTGGCTCACGCGCCACGCTCTCACAGCCGGCCTCAACGGTTCCGCGGATACGCGCCGCGCCGCGTTGGAAAAGGCCTTGGCGACTGACGCAGATTGCGAGGAAGCTCACTGGCACCTTGGCGAAGTTCGCTATAAGGACGAGTGGTTGCCGGTGGACGAAGTTGAATCTCGTGTCGCGACCGACCCGGATATTGCCGAATACCGCAAACTAAAGGCCGCGCTTAATGGCGACTCACAGCGAACTCTGGCACTGGCAACCTGGTGCATGAAGCGTGGCATGCCCGACGCTGCGGAGTTGCATTTGCGGCAAGTTCTCGCGAGCCGCGAAAGCCGCGCCGCCGACCAGCAAGATGCCGCCCGGCGACTGGGACTGGAACGAGTTGGTGACCGTTGGCTAAGCTCAGCCGAAGCGAAAGCTCTGCGCGACCGGTCCGAACAGACGGACAAGCTAGCCCGGCGACTGGCCTCCTCGCTACGGCGCTGGCGCCGCCTGATCGAAGGCAATTCAGCCGAGCAACGGCAACAGGCCATTGATCAAATTCGCGAATTGAAAGATTCCAATGCGATCACGATCCTGGAACGAGGTTTGTCGGCCAGCAGCGTGACTACAGCCGCTGCCATGATCGAAGTGCTTTCGACTTGGGACCACAAAGACGCCTCGTTATCGCTCGCGCGACACGCGCTATTGGTACCGGACGAGACAGTCCAGCAAGCCGCCATCGCCGAGTTAAAACGGCGTTCGATTCACGACTATGTGCCCGAACTATTGTCGATGCTCGCGCCACGATTAACGACCGAATTCCGCGTCGCCAATCAAAGCGATGGTGTCATACGTCACGAACACATGATCAAGGCGGTTGGCCAGGATCGCGACCAGATTTTGGCAGTGCAACGCACCCATGTGCCTATCGGAGTGTTAACGCCAAGTACGGATGATGCTCGCACCGGCTTCGAAGACTCAGTG
>JAGQPK010001232.1 GCA_020426755.1 Planctomycetales bacterium | reverse complement strand
CTCGGGAATGATTCGTCATTCAAAAAGCAGTACTCCGAGGCATGGCAACAAATTCATCGTCGTAATGCTGGACAGCTGATGTCCGAAGGGCATCAGTTTACCTACTTGCGTGTGTCCGCGACGGGCAAGGTGCCGGTGGAGCAGGAGACGTTGGCGCTGGCGGCCGATGAGGCGACGGATGAGGCGGCTGAGAGCAACGAGTCAACGTCACTGATTCTGCTTGTCGACTTGTCTCCCCAAGCTCTGCGCCGCGGGCCAGACAACGCACTACGCC
This sequence comes from Planctomycetales bacterium, assembly GCA_020426755.1. GTDB lineage: Bacteria > Planctomycetota > Planctomycetia > Pirellulales > Pirellulaceae > JAGQPK01. The sequence continues at coordinate 1,465 of JAGQPK010001232.1, read as the reverse complement.
ACTTGATTCCGATCTATGTCGGCGCGGTTTGCATCGTTGCCGTACTTTCCGGATTCATTGCCAATGCGACGCATCATCGGAAACAGGACGCCAGAAAGATCGCCGATTCGGCGGCCAGGCTTCGTGTGTTGTCCTCCCAACTGCTCACGGCCCATGAGGAGGAGCGACGGCGAATTTCTCGTGATCTGCACGATGAGTTGGGCCAGTTAGTGACTGCCATCAATCTGGACATTAAGTTGGCCTTGATCCAAACGGACGCCGGCGTCCAAAGGAACCTAATGCGGCGCGCCGTGGAAGCGTCGGAACAACTGCTCAAATGTCTGCACGAGATTGCAGAAAGGGTGCGTCCGAGTATCCTGGATGATTTGGGATTGGAGGCAACTCTGCTAAACTACCTGGCTGAATTCAGTGCCCGGACGCAGATCCAAGTTGCTTCACAACTCAGTTTTCATCACAAGCGCGTGCCGGTTGTCGTTGGCGAAAACGTCTTCCGGATTGTTCAGGAGGCGCTCACGAACGCGGCGAAGCACGCGCAAACCGCGTCCGTCGTGGTGACGGTAAGTGTCGAAAACGACGCGATTCGGCTCTTTGTCCGTGACCATGGCGTGGGAACAACGGGGGAACAATCAGCCGGCAGCCGCTTGGGAATTCTCGGGATGCGAGAACGAACTGAGTTACTGAATGGTGAGTTTCAATGGACCTCGGCGGAAGGGCAGGGCACGACGGTCGAAGTGACTATTCCGTTGGAAGCAAATAATGATCTGCCTGCCGTCATTTGAATTGGCAGACGCTGGCAATTCAACATATGAACACACTCTCCAATATCCGAATTCTGCTCGCCGATGACCATACGATGGTCCGCGAATCGCTCGCGCGCGTGTTGGAATCGAGCGGCGCCATCACCGTGGTTGGCGAAACTGGCGATAGCCAGCAGATGTTGGAAATGGTCGGCAGGCTCAAACCGGACATGGTCATTTTGGATTACTCGATGCCCAACCATGATCCGGCAAGTCAAATCAGTGAACTGCTGCGGATTTACTCGCGGCTGAAGATTTTGGTTCTGACCGTGCATCAGAATATCCAATACGCAGTGCGAGTTCTTGAACACGGGGCTCACGGCTACCTGATCAAGTCGGCCGCGGTCGAAGAACTTGTCGATGCGATCAAGAGCATTTGCGCAGGGAGTATTTACCTGTCCGCGGAACTGCAACAAGAAGTTTTGTTGCACATGCGACGTCCGCGAAGCGAGCGGCTGGGGCTCGATGCTCTATCTCCACGAGAATTCGATTTCTTACGACTTTTCGCTGGCGGGAAGTCGTTGCAACAATGTGCTCGGTCCATGGACATCAGTATCAGTACGGCATCCACCTACCGGGCCCGCATTCTCGACAAACTTAATCTCAAAACCAATTCCGAACTGATTCGTTTTGCTTTGGAGCACGATATCGTCCAATGATCATCCGGC
>JAGQPK010001231.1 GCA_020426755.1 Planctomycetales bacterium | reverse complement strand
GCTGACGTGACGTTAAACAACACCTCATCAACATCGCTCAATGTGATGTGCGAATCGATGGGCAACACAGCAGTCGATTCCAAAATCCCCTGTACGTATCCTTCAAGTTGGTACGGCGTGTCGACGTCAACTGAGAATTCATAGCGCAATGTGGAAGCAGCTGTAGCCGCCGATGTGATGTCGCCTGGGATGGAGAAGGCATTCGCCTTGGCAAAGCCAGAGGCACTGACTTGTTGCGGTGAGACACTCGACGTTTGCTTTGCCGTTGCACCTGCGCCACTGACCTCGACCTGCAGCGAGTTTTCAAAAGAGCCGAATTCAATCGAGCTGCGGTCGTCTTCATCATGCTCGAATGGTCTGTCCGGGAAGCTCTCTGATTCCACCGAAACTCGTACCACACGTTGAATTGACAGCGGTGTGACTGCGGCGACGGACGGAGACACTAGAGCCAATACGGAGAGGACGATTACAGTTTCTCGCGACATGGAACCCCCATGTGTGTTTGCTAACATGCGTGTTACCGGGCACCTCGCCGTCGATGAAAGTGAACTTCCAACGGCGCAGCCCAATCCCAGCTCAGGCCTCATCATAGCCGGGCACTTCACGCGCGAATAGCAAATTGGCGATTTTCATACTCACCCTCGCTGAGAGACTTAACTGGCTCCGATCATGATTCTATTGGCTACAGGTTCGTACACAATGACGTGCGGGCTGCGCGGGGTCCTGGCCGAGCTCGTAACAACAGGCCCATCAATCCGATGAGTAGAGACAGCAACCCGTTCGGTTCGGGTACCGCGGACAATGCGGCCCTTGGTCCCTGTTCATAACCGCCGTCTTGAAATGCGACGACCAAATCACTGGTCGTAAAGTCGCCATCGGCGTTCCAGTCGCCGGTGGCCCAAGTGGAGTTATTCTCAACATCGTCTTCATACTCGCCCGCCTGAAAGATGATCACCAGGTCACTGCTGTTGAATCCGCCATCCAGATTGGCGTCACCAAACCAAGTGTGCTTCAAATCGTGGACCCACATGCCCAGGTCTGCCGTGTCGACGTCTGCATCGTTACTGACGTTGAACATGGGAAAGAGCCAGCCCAGCAGACTGTCGGCTTGTAAGCGAATCACCTTCATGAGCAGATCGACGTCCGCTATGTCGAGTACATCGTTAGCGTCCATGTCTCCCAGCGGCGACTCGTGATACGTCATACGAGCTTGATCGGCAGGTGAAATAGATCGAAATACGGTCCACTGGTTGTAGATCGTCTCGGCGTCGACAAGATTCACTGATTCAAGCCGGACGTTAGAAATGTTCGCTCCTCGAAAATCAGCATCCGTTAACGGGGATCCTACGAGGTTTGCACTCGTTAGATCCTGCCCGTGAAAATCCCAGCCGATCATTTTTATCCCGTCCAACGAAATGCCGCGTAGATTGCCGGCTTGATAACTTGCCGTGGACTGCAGTTGTGCCAACGATATGTCACTGATGGTGAATATCGCTCCTGTAATCAAAGCCCCGGTAAGATCGGCTCCGAACAACTTGGTCGAGTCCAGGTTGGCGTTTGTTAAATTCGCCGACCGTAGATTTGTGTTAATAAGGTTCGCATTCGCCATGCGCGCCTGCGTGAAATTGGCTCCCGACGCGTCCGTGTTCGACAGGTCGGCACTGCCGAGACTCGCTCTCGTAAGATTACTGTTCGCGAGACTCGCGTGGCCGAGTGCCGAACTGCTGAGTGAGGCGCCCGTCAAATTC
>JAGQPK010001230.1 GCA_020426755.1 Planctomycetales bacterium | reverse complement strand
CACGCCTACGCGGATGGCACTGGTCGCAGCCCAGCGTAATGTGGAACCGCGCTGGGTATCGTCTTGGGGTTGCTTTCACTGGTACCGCTGCTCGGACTCATCGTTTTGCTGATGGTCAATAGTCGCGCCACCGCCGTGCTCAAGCAGAGCGGCATCCCAGTTGGTTTGCTCGGCGCCGATTTATCTTCGCTTTCGTAGTTTCGTTTGCGACCACGCATTGACCGCACGCAGGCAAGTAAACCGGTAGAACCAAATTCGACTCAGATGTGTGCTGGCAAAGGCCACCCAACTCAATGCGATCTCACTGGCTTACAACACTGATGACGCTGATCGCATTGGCATCGCCCGGACTCTGCAGGGCGTCGATTGCGACGAGTGTTTCCGTATTCAATGTCCCTTCGCCGCAGCTGAACGGCTGGCAATTCACCTTCGGCGATGCGTACATCGACTTGGGCGGACTCCATATCATCAACTCGGGCCACAATGACAATGAGGGCGGGTATGACGCCGATCGACTTCAGCTTCAACTCGCCCAGGGCCGGGGGAATGTAGAACTGCAGGTCACGTTCACGAAGCTGCAACTCAACACGACCACAGGTGGTCAATCATTGTTCGAAGTTGGATTGGGGCAGACGTCCGACGTGTATGCTCAGACTCAATTCGTGGGTCTATTCTCTCCGCACGAAGAACAGATGCTCGAACTGCACGTCGTCACAAAGGACGGGTCATCGGTCACGGGCGATAGAGTGAAGGCGTCGAACGGTTCCCCATCGCAACTGACCATCTTTTACAACTCGAACGACGGATTCGTGAGCGCGGCGTACGACGACGATCTTGCCGACACAGAGCCTCCTCTCACAACGCTCACCAGAAACCTGCCACATGACGAGACACTGGGCGAACAGGTATTCTTCGCACTTGTGGGATTTGTCGAACTCGGCAGCTCGCAAGAAATCACGATCTCTTCAGTTGTTGTCGCAGGCACTCACGCACTCGGTGATTTCAGCGATGACGGAACAATGGGTGTGGATGATATTGACACGCTTCAGTCGTTGATCCGTTTGGAGCATGCGAAGGCAGACGTGAACGACGACCAGCAAGTGGACATTGCCGACCTAACGTATTGGCTGCACGACTTGGCGCACTCGTACTTTGGAGACGCCAATCTCGACGGCGAGTTCAACAGCGCAGATCTGATCGGCGCGTTTCAGGCGGGTGAATACGAGGACGACGCTGCTGGCAACTCAACGTGGTCGACCGGCGACTGGAACGGTGATCGTGAGTTCACGACAGCGGACCTCGTTGTCGCATTTCAAGATGGTGGTTACGAACTATCATCCCAGCTACCGGTCGCGTCCGTGCCTGAACCGCAGGGCTGGAATTTCCTCGTCACTGGGGTATTGGCAAGTTGCGCTAATCTGCGTCGGCGCGAAATCACCGTTCGCATATAGAACTCAACGCTGAATTGCAACGCGAGCGATTGGCAATTTGGGCAAGTAGCCCCACTCACCCGGTGTAATTCGGGCGCAAGCAAGAGGCGCCGCCCGGATTCGAACCGGGGATGGCGGATTTGCAATCCCAAAATAGGGTTTTAACCGCATTCCGATACACTGCGAAATGCCGTTTTTCCCGGGGAAAACGAGGACCGCCAGAATCTAGACCCTCGCGCGGATGCAAGCTTTGGGTCACCTTTTGGGTCACCTCGTGACACTTTCTTGTCACTTGAGAACTTACGGTTGTACGCCACG
>JAGQPK010000122.1 GCA_020426755.1 Planctomycetales bacterium | reverse complement strand
CAAAGCGAACGTGTCTATCTTGCGTGATTCATTACGCCATTGAACCTTTCGGACCAATTAGAGTTGTGTTGCCCTGCTCAACGCCTGGGGGAATCGACGTGGGATCGCGAGAAAAAACGGACGTCGTATGTCTCATTTACGCGATCGTTTGTCGAGTGGTCATGGGGGGCGGCGTTGTGCGCTGTTGGTCGATCGATAGACATTACGAGATTGCGAATGCTACCGTGTCACGCAGATTAATTTTCTGAGGGCGGCAGCTCGCTCGTTTGGGCGGCGCTGGCCCGACGCGGCGGAATCCAGATGAATGTCGCCAAGACGGCCAAGCCAAACAGCGTGTAACCAAGCGAAAAGACCCACGGAGCGAAGTTGAAGAACATCACCTTGTGCAACGCGTTGGCAATGAAGCCGTCGCTATACGTTTCTTGCCCAGCAAGTTCTCGAAGTTTGTTCTCGAACGTCGTCAGCGGGCAGACAATACCGCACCAGGACTCAAGGACGACCACACCAATCATCATGGCATGAATCCCCCGATACCAGACATTGCGCACCCAGCTCCAACGCAGTATTCCGCCGACGATCGTCAGCAGCAGACCCACGACCACAAACGAGACGTAGGCGAAGTGGATCGTCACGATCAAATCGGCGAGTAGCTGATAAACGGTTCTCATGTTACGAGTACGATGCGCGACACGGCACCATTTATTCCCACATTCCGTCGAAAACTTAGGGTCGTAGACCACACGACGTCTGGCTACGCATCACGGTGGGTTGACCGCCAGGGGGAATCCGTGCGACGATGCTAGTGCGGTGATGCAGCCTAATCTTGGGGTTTGCCCAAGATTCACAACCCGCGGTTTCCGACGCTTCAAACCGACGCTAGCGCGTGACGGCAAAAAGGGCCCTATCCCAGTTTTCGCTGTAACGCAGCACTAGGCGTAACTCGATGCGAGGAGATAGGCCGTGTTCACGTTCGTCTCGGTCGTCGTCACCGTGTGTATTGTGACTGTGTGCATTGTTGCCACGCGCCAGCGGCAAGCCCGAAAGCTCGCTGCGTTCAGACAGCGGTTTCCGCCCATTGATGATCAGGAGTTTCTGCGGCGCTGTTCACCGGGAGTAAATGCTGAGACCGCGCTGAGGGTACGCCGCGTCGTTGCAGAGCAGCTCGGTATCGATTACGACAGGGTTTATCCTGAACAGTCATTCGTGGACGATCTCGATTTCGATTAACTGACCGAGGATGATTACGCGCGGAGTGCAGTTCGCCGCAACACGCTAGGAGACTGCCGACTTACGACAGAATCCGCAGGGCGGTTGGCGGCTTCGAGCGAATGGGCGCCCAGCCGGTCCGGTTCGGCCTCAACGCTGGGAGGGCTCAAACGTGGAGGACTCGAACGAAGACGACTCGAACGAAGACGACTCGAACGAAGACGGCTCGAACGAAGACGGCTCGAACGCAGGAGGGCCTGAACGTTGGGGCGCCCGAACGTGGACGGCTTGGGCCGGCCTTCATCGCGTAGCGATTGTTGACGGTAGGCCGGCGATTTATCGCCGGTGTGCATGATCACGCTCGGTCAACGAGCCCTGTCGTAACCAAGCAAATGATGCGCAATATGGATCGCACTACTCAAATGCAATTCGAGCAGCAACTTGACGCCGACGTTAGCATGTGGTCGCTCGAGTCGTTGCAACAACATGGCTTCATGATGGTCAAGCACGTCTTTGAGGACGATGCGGTGCGTACGATCGCGGATCAACTGGACGTGGCTCTGAGGAGCTTCAACGAACAATCTATCTTGCGAAGTCGCGGGCAGACGTATGGCTCCAGAAATCTGCTCGACGTTCTTCCCACACTAGCTAATGTCGTCATGGCATCGCCGCTAAGCCGTTTGGCGACGTTAGTCTTAGGCGACGATGTGGGAATTGTGCGTGTGCTTTACTTTGACAAGCCGCCGGGACGTTCGTGGTCGGTACCATGGCATAAAGACCAGACGATCGCCGTCAAGAGTATCGATCAACCGAGCACGGCGTTCTTCAAGCCGACGGTCAAAGCAGGCGTGCCGCACGTGGAAGCGCCAACGTGGTTGCTTGAGAAAATGCTGACGCTGCGCATTCATCTCGACGCGATGAACGCCGATAATGGACCGCTTAGCGTCATCCCTGGATCGCATGGCAGTCATGAAAACGAGCTAGCAGAACCCGTTGAGTTGCACGCTGACGCTGGCGACGTAAAATTGGCGATGCGGCCCTTGCTTTCGCATGCCAGTACATTATCTCGCGCCGGGATCGCTGCACACCGCCGTGTGATTCACATCGAATTGGCGGGCACCGCGGAACTCCCTGACGGTTACGAGTGGCATTCGTTCGTCCGCTTGAACAATGGCGGACATGCCCGCTGAACATGCTGACTGGAGTTCACCGCGAAGGATGTTAAATAAGCGAAGGTAAACACAATCGCGGCGATGCGACACTTGCTGTCGCATGCTAGTACGGTTTCTCGCGACGGGCTGGAACTCGTCGCGCTGGACTTCCGCATGATCGCCATTTCCCGATTACGAAGTTCGCCGATAGACGCAAGCCGCAGTTCTCGCGCATGGTGGATGCTTTTGAGCAAGACAAACGACGCGATCGCGATGCGGCGAACTGAACTACGGTGCATGATCACGCTCGGTCATTAAGCAGCCAAATATTCTGCTTGCTCTCGCGGTTTTCGTGGTCTGTCCAACTTGCGACAACTTATATCAACACTCGGAATTGGCGTTAGCTTGTAGGCGATGCAGACGGGGGACGGACGGACGTTTGCATTTTCTCTTGGAAAGGTGTGGATTCGACGGCGGCTTTGCGGTGCCTCTGTTAGCCTCGAATTGAGAGCCTCAACCTCGTTGACCCGACTGAGTGAGAACGATGGATCCGCAACTCCAACTGTCCTGGGGACAGCTTCGCGACGCCATTTCTGCCGACCGCAATGCGTCCGCGTTAACGCTGGCGGTTTACCTGCTCGTGGGCGGGGCAATGGCCGTGTATGTTCGATTTTTGTACCGCCAGTGCGCAAAGGCGTCGTCTGACGCAGATTCTGTTACCCGCGTGTTCCCACTCTTGACGCTAGTTACCATCGGTGTGATCACCGTCGTCAAGTCGTCAATGGCTCTCTCACTCGGACTTGTGGGCGCCTTGTCAATTGTGCGATTTCGAGCAGCGATCAAGGAGCCCGAGGAACTCATTTACCTCTTTCTGTGCATCGGCATTGGACTCGCATTGGGAGCCGGTCAACCGCTGAACGCTCTGGTCGTCGTTATCGTCGCGACGGTGTTTGTCACTTGTTTGCATTTCATGTCACGCTCACAGGACTCTCAGCACCTGATGTTGACGATTTCGGTCGAAGCGACGCGACTCTTTGCCCCTGACGAATCGAACGTGTTGCCAATCCTGCAGCGGATGGAAAAGTCGCTGACAATTCAACGGATTGATATCGAGAATGAACGGGGGCAAGTGCGCTGTGTGCTCTGCGACGCAACACCGCAAGCCACCGTCAGGCTGATCGCAGAACTTAGGCGTCAACTATCGACTTGCGATATCTCTTACGTGAACCTCAACGCGAGTCTGTGATTGCGATGATCGCGTTTACTGATGAAACCGCCTTGCGAGCTGACTTGGCAACTCGACATGAAACCAAGTACGGTCTAACCGCGGATGTTGCAACGGTGCGGCGCTTGTTGTTGCGCAATACACGGCAGGAAGTTTACTCCGGCCCCGTCTCTGTCGTGAGGAGCGTCTACTTTGACGACGCCTCACTAGCCGCCTGCAAAGCCAACTTGCAAGGACTCGCTCGACGACGCAAATTACGCCTCCGTTGGTATGACCAGCCAACGCCAAGCAATCAGGTTTTCTTGGAAGTCAAATGGCGGCAGGGACGCGTCACCGGCAAACATCGACTGCGCGTTGAGTGCGCGAGTTCGATTGGTGAGATGACGTATGGCGAAATACGCAAGTCGATCGAGCCGCATCTGCCATCGCACCTGTTGAGTGATTGGCAGCGGAATTGGCAACCAATTGTGCTCGTTGAGTATCGAAGAGAACACTTTGTCACTCGCAGTCAGGACGTGCGACTGACCATCGACTACGACATTGCCTTCTACGATCAAGTTGGACGCGCGAAAATCATGACGGCATTTCCGTGGCGCGATCGTGAGTTTTCAGTCCTGGAGGTCAAGACCGCTGTGGATCGGGCGGCTGATACTCAGCACCTTTGGAATCCGTTAGCCTTGCGCGCCAGTCGTTGTTCAAAGTACGTTGCCGGCTGTCGTGCAATTGGGCTGATCAAGTTTGCTATCTGACGCAATGCAAAAGTCTTTTGTGATAGGTGAAAAAACGATGGTTGCAGATTGTCGATTGTTATGGCAGAACGTCGCCCGTTGGGCGGCGAATCTCACTTGCGTCAGTATGATGGGGCTGGCACTCGGTGGCACTTCCGCGGCGTTGTGCCAGGAGATAGATCGATTTGCTGGTCCGGATCGCCCTGTCAACGGACCGCCCGACCGGTTAATGGAAGCACTCGATACCGATGGTAACGGTGAGCTATCGGAAGATGAACTGAATAAGGCTCCTGAGTTGTTGCGTAAGCTGGATGCGAACACTGACGGAAAGCTGTCATTTGACGAGACACTGCCCGCCGGAATGCGCGATCGGTTTGGGCCTGGTGGTTTTGGTCCGGGAGGTGGACCGGGAGGTGGACGCGGTTTCGGTCCGGGTGGCGGTGAACGGAAGCTGGTCGCGCAGTTTGACATCGATAAGGATGGACGCTTGAATGCCGCCGAACGCTTGGCCGCTCGACAGGCCAATGGTGGTCGCGAAGGTGGGCGTCGTGGTCGAGGTGGTTTTGGGGGACGGATGTCGAATTCCGCGCCACAGCCTGGTGCAGCACTGCAGCCTGCGGACGTCACGCAGTTTCCTGATCGACCTCTTTACGATCCCGATACGCTGAGGACACTCTTCTTGACGTTCGAATCCGCAGACTGGGAGGCCGAGCTTGAGGCCTTCAACAACACGGACGTTGAAGTGCCGGCGACACTCGTCGTAGATGGCAAGACGTACACGGACGTCGGTGTCCACTTTCGCGGCATGTCATCCTATATGATGGTACCGACCGGCATGAAGCGATCGTTGAATGTGTCGCTGGATTTTGTCGATGACGAACAGCGACTGTACGGCTACAAGACACTCAACCTGTTGAACGCCCACGAAGACGATTCTTTCCTTAGCACCGTGCTGTACTCTGAACTGGCGCGAAAATATATTCCGGCGCCACGTGCCAACTTCGTGCGTGTCGTCATCAATGGCGAGAGCTGGGGCGTATACGTTAACGTGCAGCAGTTCGACAAGGTGTTTCTCAAAGAGAACTACGAGACAACCGGCGGTACGCGCTGGAAAGTTAGTGGTAGTCCCGGCGCCGATGGTGGCCTGCGTTACTTGGGTGAAGACATTGACGAGTATCGTCGACGTTATGCGATCAAATCGAAGGAAAATGAACGTGCTTGGAACGATCTCGTTGGATTGTGCCGCACGCTAAACACCACCCCTGTTGAGCAATTGGAGACAGCGCTGGCGCCGATTCTCGACTTGGACGAGGCGCTCTGGTTTCTGGCACTCGATTGTGTGCTCGTCAATGGTGACGGCTATTGGACTCGTGCTAGTGATTATTCGATCTACCAAGATGAGTTAGGCAAGTTCCACCTGACGCCGCACGACATGAATGAAGCGATGCGCAGCGGTCGCGGTGGCCCGGGCGGTCCAGGTGGTCCCGGCGGACGACCTGGGCGAGGTTTTGGTGGTCCGTTTGGTCCGCCCGGCGAAGACGACCGACGAGCCGATGTTGGATCATCTCGCGATGGCGGTCCACAAGGTCCCGTGTCAGATGAGCGGTTCGCTGGAGAGCCGGAGCAATTCCGTGGGCGGCAGGGTGGAGGCCCTGGCGCAGAAGGTGGCTTTCGCGGTGGCCGAGGCGGCGGTTTTGGTGGCGGACGTGGCGGCTTTGGACCCCCAGGTATGGGCGGCACAAATCTTGATCCGCTAGTGGGCATCGATAATGAAAGGACTCCGCTTCGCAGTAAGTTGTTGGCCGTGCCGGCACTGAAAGCACGTTACTTAAACCACGTGCGCACACTTGCCGACAAAGCGTTGGATTGGAATACGGTCGCACCACGCGTCGCGCACTACCGTCACTTGTTGGCTGCCGACATCCAAGCGGATACACGCAAGCTCAGTTCCTACGAGGCGTTCCTGCATGCCACTCACAATTCGCAGCAGTTTGACGATCTGGACGCGAGAGCAAGTGCAGCTGCTACCGAATCCGCTCAGCCAACGACCGACGCGGCTGGTGGGCTCGAGGCTTTTTTCACGCGTCGGCGGACGTACCTGTTGAACCTTGACGAGGTGAAAACAGCGGTCACGGTAAGTATCGAGGAACATAAGTCGCCTACCGTCGCGAGTAACATGCAGAAGTTGCAGCCTTTGATGTCGCTTAACGATACGCCCCGTCCTACAGCGTCCTCGCCGCTTATCGTGATCAACGAATTGATGGCGTCGAACTCGAAAACAATTGCGGATCCGCAAGGTGAGTATGACGATTGGATTGAACTCTATAACCCGACGGGTAGTTCCGTGAACCTATCGGGCATGTATCTGACTGACTCCGACCGCGCACCACGCAAATGGAGCTTTCCGGCGGACGCTGTAATTGAGCCGCGTGGTTATCTGGTCGTGTGGGCTGATGAAGATGGCAAAGCCGTCGGCGGCATCCATCTCAATTTCAAATTGTCCGCTAAGGGAGAGCATGTATTCCTTGTTGATTCCGATGATCGCGGGAATGCGGTTCTTGACCAGGTTCACTTCGAAAAGCAGAATGCCGACGTCTCCTTCGGTCGGCAGCGCGACGGTGATGGTGCATGGCAACCGTTGGCACCCACGCCCGGCGGTGCGAATCGCGAACGCGAATGAGCTCGACAGGCAGAGTCGCCTATGCCATTCACGTACATTGCACGTTTATCTAAGTCGACGTGCTGGCGACACAGTCGTCGTCATCAGCCGGCGCGGCTCAGTATAGTCCGCGCTGCATGTTCTCGGCGAATGAGTGTTGCTGGGATCTCAAGCGATCCGACCTACTCGCAGATTTCTCTCACAGCCAATTCACATCACGCTCGATGTGAACTTCGACGACGCCGGGTTCCCATGGCATTGCATGGCGAATCGCGTCGCGACGAAGCTGAGGCCGCGATTTGAAGAACGCAAAAAATACTCCGTGACCTGTTTGTAGCTGCTTCTCCCTTACAGCTTATGAAGATTTCGTGAGCTAACGCAGAGGGGAGAGCAACCATGTCGTGGTATCACTTCATTTTTAGGGACAATCGGACGGGAACGCGACAAGCTGACACAGGGCGCCGGATCAAGCGACACTGGCAAGTTGAATCGCTGGAAACTCGGCGTCTCCTGGCTGTCGTTGGTGACAGCAATCTCGACGGCATCTTCGACTCCTCCGATCTTGTTTTGGCCTTTCAGGCTGGCAAGTACGAAACCGGCGAGAGCGCATCGATGTCTGATGGTGATTGGGACGGCGACGGCTACTTTTCTTCGACCGATATTGTCTATGCGTTTCAGGCCGGTGGCTATGAACTACCGTCAACCAGCAGCAATCCGACGACGATTGAACTACAGGACGGTGCGTCACAGATTAGCGGTACAGGTGAGGTCGTTAACGCGAATGTGGTGACGATCTCCACGGGTGGCAGGTACGAGCTATCTGGGAAACTCACGGACGGACGCATCATTGTGGATACACAGGATGACCAAATCGTGACACTCGTTCTGAACGGAGTCGAAATCACTTCGCTGTCAAACTCGGCAATTACCGTCGTCAATGCTGCCGAAGTCACGATTGAACTTGCTGCTGACACTGACAACTACGTGACGGATGGGCAAGTTTATCCTTCAAGCGATGAAGATGCGCCAAATGCTGCCATCTTCAGCGATGATGACTTGACGATTACGGGGACCGGTTCGTTGACCGTAATTGGACGCTATCAAGACGGAATCGCCAGCCAGGATGATCTGAACATTGAGTCGGGGCAAGTGATCGTAACTGCCGTTGACGATACGATCCGTGGTCGAGATTCGGTGGATATTCGTGGGGGAACGCTGACGCTAAACGCCGGTGGCGACGCGATCAAAACGACTAACGACGTCGATACCGACGAGGGAAACATTTCCATCACCGGCGGGACACTCACCGTTAGTGCCGGTGATGATGGAGTTCAAGCGGTCGGTGATTTGGTCGTGTCAGATGCGTCGGTGACAATTCTAACAGCGACGGAAGGCCTGGAAGCACCCCAGATCGCGATCGAATCGGCGGAAGTGCGGATCACTGCGGCCGATGACGGCATTACTGCCGCGAGTTCGGACGGATTGAGTTCGACGCTGCAAGTAAAAAATAGCGTCGTGACGATCGTTGCCGGTGCCGATGGTCTGGAGGCCGAGCTTTCCCTGACGATCGATAGTGGAGAGTTTTCGATTATCAGCGGCGGCGGCAGCACTCAATCGGTCAGCGACGACGACAGCGCCAAAGCAATTAAAGCGGACGGCACAGTTATCATTCGTGGCGGCAGCTTCGCGATTGATGCGGCGGAGGACGGAATCCATGCGAATGACACGATTGTGATTGACGCAGGGGAGATGGTTATTTCCGCAGGCGATGATGGTATCCACGCTGACAACGCGGTGACGATCAATGGTGGCAATATCGTAGTTGACAAATCGTACGAGGGAGTCGAGAGCACCAATATCATCATTGGCGGCGGCACACTTCACATCAGAAGCAGCGATGACGGAATTAATGCAGCAGGTGGCGTAGACGGTTCTGGTGGCGAGCCAACACAGCCCGGTGGTGGGCGACCTGGTGGCGGCGCTACGACGGGCACCGGCGTCCTGACGATAACGGGCGGCTATATCTTCGTTTCCGCCGACGGCGACGGTGTGGATGTCAACGGATCGGCCACGATGTCCGGTGGCACGCTGATCGTCAACGGGCCGACTCGTAACGACAACGGCGCATTGGACTACGACGGCACATTTGTCGTCACCGGTGGGCTGATCATTGCCGCTGGAAGCGCGGGGATGGCCCAAGCACCGAGCACGACGTCAACGCAGGCGTCGCTATCGCTCCGCTTTTCAACGACGCAAACGGCGGGCACGATGATCCACATTGTTTCCAGCAGTGGAACCGAAATCGCCACGTTTGTACCTACCAAGTCTTTTCAATCGATTGTGGTATCCGCACCCAGTCTGATCGGAGGCACAACCTACTTGGTCTACTCCGGCGGCAGTTCGACGGGCACAGAAACCGATGGCCTCTTTGTCGGCGGAGTGTATACTGCGGGAACGTTGATAGGCCAAGTGATTGTGAATTGAGTCGTCCGACACTAGCGTTCAGGAGGGATGGTGTGTGATTCTTCGACCTCGATTTCACTACAGTTTGAAATCCTTCATGCTCACGATCGTCGTTGTCGCTATCTCGTTGTCATACGCATTTCCCGCCTGGAAGAACCGCTATCTCGTAACTAGAGTCGTCACGGGACGTGCGGCGCCTTCCTGGTGGCCAACGGATTGGACCGATCAATACGCGCTACTAGATAGTGAGGCCTTCGGATTCACCTACTCGCTAGATGAGAATGAAGATCCTGAAGTGATCAACTCGGTCAAGACCATCCTCGATGTGATTGGCCGTCATTCACCGGGAATCAGCTTGCCAGCCGAAGCGTTTCAAGATCTTTCGCGAGAATACGGAGTACAGCCGCGAGTGCGCGATAAGATTGTCAGCGTCGTTTGGGCGGAAGGCGATTCATCGTTTTACGTCGTCGCAATCGGACAGACGCATAAAAAGATCTATTCGTCGATTGCACAACAGCGGGCGCAATTTGCTCGTCTACGTTCGATGGCTCAGCGGGCACAGGCGACACCGCTTGCCGACGAGTAGCTAGTTCTCATAGGTGAACTAGTACCGGCGTTCCGTCCAACGTCACTTGTTGTCTGCATCGAGACTGTGCCAGTCTTTGAACGGATACGTAACTGTTTGATCTGGTACATACTTGTGGACCGTCATCCAACTAAATTCGAGGTTTTCAGCCGCAGAGGGGTCGGGCTCTGGCAAGGCCTGGCCATCAGCTTCGGCATAAATCGTGCGCACCACGGCCACGCGTTTCTTCGCTGGAGGAGACAACTCGTAGTCCGTACCGCGCGTTTGCAGGAACCAGGTATTGTCGCGAAACCCACGCTGCAATCGTTGTGATGCTGCTTGCAGTAGTCGCTCGCGCTGCGCTGGAGAAAGTGAAGTATCACTGCGAATCTGGCCAGCCAGCTTCTGCGTCTCGGAT